>CAXBGV010000013.1:0-18507 GCA_963975235.1 uncultured Flavobacterium sp.
GACACTTTTCAGTGGTTAAGGTAATTTTTCCGTTTTCAGGTGTAAATTTAATTGCGTTATCAATTAAATTTTGAATAACACGTTCGATCAACGCTATGTCAGCATAAACGGGGGCTAATTCTTTAGATAAATAACTGTCAATTTGTATTTTTTTATTGCGTGCTAAAAGATGGTATTTAGAGCTAATGTCATTCATTAGTTCGCTTATAATGAATGGTTCTTTGTTGGGACGAATCTGGTTTGCCTCTAATTTAGATAATTCAAAAAGTTCATTAACCAGTTTCTCTAGTTTTACTGAACTTTGACTAACCATGTCTATATAGCGTTTTCGTTCTTCATCGGTAATCGTTTTTTCTTTGATTTGTAAAGTTTCCAGATAACCTCTTATAATTGCAATTGGGGTTCTCAAATCATGGGAAACATTAGCAATAAGTTCACGCCTTAAATTTTCGACTTCTTTAAGTTTGTCAATGTTTGTGGTCAAAATATCGGCCATTTCATTAAACATTTCGGCTAATTGTTTTTCGCTTCCTATTTTATTTACGTCAATTCTAGCTGTAAGATCACCTTCTCTAAACTGTTGCATAACAGTAAGGATTTTTTCATAGTTTTTTGTGATGGTTCTAATGATTAATAGTCCAATCAGTAAAGTAAAAAATAATGTGATCCCCATTGTCCTGTAGCTTATTTGTAATAAGTAGCTTGTAAATAAATGGTCTGATGCTGCTTTTTGTTTTTCACCGTTTAATACAACATAAATGTAAGCGTACAGCATGTTATTCATTTTTAACGGATGTGCCGAAAATACTTTTTGCGTTGCAAGACCACTAAATGGATCATCACCTTTTATGAACTTATTAGACTTATCATTGATGAATTCCTTAACGGGTTCTAAATTTATTTTGTTTGTTAACAGTTTTTTTTCTGGAGGATACCAAGAAATGATCTCACCTTTTGGATTCACAAGATACACCTCTAGGCTTGGATTTATAGCTGTAACGTGATGAAACATCTCGTTTAATGCAGGTTTAATTACTTTACCATTATAAAAAGGAGTAGAATTTTCAATAATGTTCTTAGCAGTATCGTGATTTAATCTTTGATTTACTTCTTCAATATATTCTGTCGAATATTTGTAACTTATGTATATATGAGAAACTGCAACTAAAGCGAGCAATGTAAAAAAAGCTAATGAAATTTTCCAAAATAGTTTGTTGGATTTTTTATATGCCATAATTATTTTATTTCATCAGTAAAGCGATACCCAATGCCCCATGTGGTCAGAATATATTTTGGGTTGGTCAAATTAGGTTCTATTTTTGTTCTTAATCTATTTATATGGGAGTTGACAGTATGTTCATAACCCGAAAACTCATAACCCCAAACCAAATTTAATAAGGTTTCTCTAGAATAACTTATTCCTGGGTTTGACATGAATAAATAGAGCAAGTCAAATTCTTTAGGTGTCAAATCTATTTTTACATCATCCAGCATTACTTTTCTCTTTTGTGTGTCAATGAGTAATTTACCATATTGAATCACTTCATCAACGGGCAGTGAGTCTAGTGAGTCTGTATTATTTAATTCACTTCTTCTAATTAATGCTTTTACGCGCGCTGTAAATTCTCTAATACTAAAAGGCTTGGTTAGATAATCATCAGCTCCAGTTTCTAGACCGATTATTTTATCTATTTCCTCGCTTCTCGCGGTAAGCATCATTATTGGAGTAAAGTTTTTCTCGGCTCTTATTCGTTTACAAATTTCGATACCGTTAATGTCTGGCAACATAACGTCAAGGATAATGGCATCATAGTAATTTGTACTTGCCAAGTGTAACCCCTCAAATCCATTATTTGCTTCTGTGACTTCACAATGAATATCTTTCAAATGAATACCTGCCAACTCAATAATAGAGGGATCGTCTTCAATCATCAAAATTCTTTTCATGGCACTACAGTTGTTACTATTATTTTTAGTACTTTTTTATCTCTTAACAACTAAAATTACTTCTTTTGATATACAATTCCAAAAGAAAGGATGTTATTACTGTAAATGTTTTTAGCCTTTACAATTGCGCTATTAGAGTTGAAGTATTGTGCGGTAAGACCAAAATTCTTGCCAATTTCGTACAACCCACCTACAGATACACCTGTGTAACTCGTTCCGTCACCTCTAATAAAGTCGGCTGCAGCAGGTTGTTTTCCTACTCCAGTTAAAATAGATACTTTAGTGTTTATCCATACCTTATCAAAAAATTGATACCCTACTTCAATACCTGCTTGGTATTGGTTCTGAAAATTACGCTCCTTGTACGTTGTTCTATAATTAAAGGCGCTGTAAGCACTAGTATATAATTTTAAAGGTGAAAATGAATGCGAAATTGCTACTGTGGTCCAAAGATTAAATTCACCATCACCAGAAGGTAAGTTTATTTTTTCTAACGGATTATTTTTATTGAGCGCAAAATTATCTTTTGTTCCGGTTGGGAATTCGGGTGCAATCGAAATTGATAGCGGAAAAGCTTTGTTCAAGATAGCATATTTAAGTTCCAATTTGACATCTCCAAAACCACTCACTTTGTTAGTTGTTTCGTAGCTGTTTTGTTTGAAAACGGGTACGTAACCAATAGCCGTTAAACGGTCTGTAATTCCATATTCTCCGTATAAAGAAGCTGCATTTTGTGTGAATTCGCTAGTTTTTAAGCTCGTTCCTTCGTTGTTTCTAAAATCAGATGAAGTATAGGAACTGTAGTCTAATTTTAAAAAGTATGTTTTTTTTGGTTTTGTCCAACCGCTTTGGGCTTGTAATGATGCTGGTATGTATGCTGCAAGAAGCAGAAAGAGATAGATATGTTTTTTCATGATTGTTTGACTATGTTAGAATTAAATTTTTTGGTCATAAAAACAAAAGACATTAGTAATTACCAATGCCTTTTGTACAATTAAAAAACTAAAATGTTATTGTAATTGCCCATTTCCAAAAGGAATGTTAGCTGAGCCACACCAAATGATTAAGTGGCTAAATTTGTTATCAATTGTTCCAGTAACTTTGTAATATACTTCTCCGTTTTTAGTAACGATACCTATTAGTTTTAAGTCAGGATTCCCCGTTCCAGGACTAGCGGTAAAAGTATTTGAAGTCGAAAGGTAAACCGAAGTTGTACCCGTTCCTAACTCTGTTGTAAAGTCAGAACCAAGATGTACAAAAGTTGTATTTTGACTGTCTACGCCAATTTCAATTTTTCCTTTGGTTGGGGTTCCGTTTTGAGCAGTTAAGTTTCCGGTTTTTGTAACTTTAAAAGCGCCAACAGGTAAGGCTGTGTCTACTTCTACAGTAGTGTTTTCTGAGTCACTAGAACATGATACAGTAGTTAGTGTTGTTAAAGCTAAAGCGAAAATTGCAATGAAAATTCTTTTCATGATGTTGATGTTTAAATTAGTATTTGTTTTTCTTATTGCAAATATCCTCAAGAAGTATCACGGAAATATCCCGAAAGAATTACAAAAAAGTAAACTTTTACTTTAGTATCAAAAAGATGTCTAGAATTTGGTATAATCAAAAGTTTTTACTGTTTGTACATAAAAACTCAGTATGTGGCTATAGATTGGTGTAAAAGCAAAAAGCTCGAAACTATAATACAGTTTCGAGCTTTTGTGAATAGAATAAGTTGTTATTTTCTTTTCTTTTTGGAGCTTGCTAGTCCAAAGTTTGGTAGCGCTGTAAGCTCTGCGATTTTCACTATTACTTCTACCGCTTTTTGCATACTTTCTACTGGTACATATTCGTACTTACCATGAAAATTGTGTCCACCAGCAAAAATATTAGGACAAGGTAGTCCCATATAAGATAATTGACAACCATCAGTTCCACCGCGAATAGGTTTTATGAGTGGTTTGATGTTTACTTCTTTCATTGCTTTTTCGGCAATGTCTACGATATGTTTAACAGGAACTACTTTTTCCTTCATATTGTAGTATTGATCTTTAATGTCAGTAATTACAATATCTTCTCCAAATTGCTTTGCAAATTTCTTATTGATTTTTGCTGCTATTTTTTCGATCAATTCTTTTCTTTTCTCAAACTTGAGCTTGCTATGGTCTCTGATTATTAATTCTAAAACCGTTTCCTCGATGCTACCAGTTAGGTGATGAACATGAAAAAATCCTTCGTAGCCTTTCGTTGTTTCAGGCGTTTCTTTTTTAGGTAAAGCGTTAATAAAATCGTTGGCGATCAGCATTGAGTTGATCATTTTATCTTTGGCATATCCTGGATGTACACTTTTACCTTTGAAAGTAATTTTGGCTCCAGCCGCATTAAAGTTTTCATATTCCAATTCTCCTATCTGGCTTCCGTCCATAGTATATGCCCATTCAGCGCCAAATTTATCCACGTCAAAATGATGTGCTCCACGACCAATTTCTTCATCAGGTGTAAAACCTACTCGAATTTTCCCGTGTTTAATATCTGGATTATTGATTAGGAACTCCATTGCAGTAACAATCTCTGTAATCCCAGCTTTATCATCAGCACCTAATAATGTAGTTCCGTCAGTTGTGATTAATGTTTGTCCTTTGTATTGTAATAAATCTTTAAAGTAATTTGGTGACAAAATGATATTTTGTTCCGCATTCAACACAATGTTTTTACCGTCATAATTGGATAAGATTTGTGGTTTTACGTTGGCTCCAGTAAAATCGGGAGTGGTATCAAAGTGAGAGACGAAACCTATTGTGGGAACATCGTGCGTTACATTACTTGGCAAAGTTGCCATGATGTATGCTTTATCATCTATAGTAACATCTTGCATGCCAATAGCTTTTAGTTCTTCAACTAGTTGATTGGCCAAATCCCATTGTTTTGCAGTGCTGGGTGTTGTTGTTGAGTTCGAATCTGATTCTGTGTCAACAGTTACATAACTGATGAAACGATCAATAATATGTTGCATAAATATGTTTTTTTATTAAGATTGTAAAGGTACTATTTAAGACTGAGGTTTTAAAACTCGATTTAAAGGTGGCGCTACAGTCTCCATATATAAATCGGTTATTCTTTTACTTTATTCGACACTATTATCAGCGCCATATTTCATTACTCGTACTTTAGTGTTACCATTTTTTTTCAGTGTTACTATAAATAAGTTATTGTAATCATTATCTCCAATGGAATCAAAAGGCTTTAGAGCACCTGTGGCTTCAATAGTTTCAAGTATCGTATTAGAGTGGCCAACAATTAAAACGTTTTTACCACTATTATTTTTTAAAATAGTTGCTATTGCTGCTTTTAAATTTTTCGAATCGTACAACTGGATTGTAAGTCCTTGACTGCTAGCAGTTGGCTGAGCTGTTGCGTTTGTACGCTTGTAGTCAGTGGCATAAATGGCTTGTATGTTTTTTTTACGCATTAATTGCGCTAAGGCTTCAGCTCTTTCAGTTCCTATTGAGGTTAACAGCGGATCTCTTTCTTTTGGATTATCGGTCATTTTCTCAGCATGACGCACTATGTACAGTTTTGTAGTTGTTTTGTCTTGAGCAAAAACGGATAATGAAATTAGTACTAACAGTAGGGAGAGGTATTTTTTCATTGCTTTATGTTTATTTCTGCTAATTTATTGCTTAAAATTTTAATAATAAAGATTAATAAGTTCTTTAACAGCTTCATTATTTTTTAAGTATAATAATTTATTTATCGGTTAGATAATTCTATTTTTGCATCACACAACTACAACACTATGTACAAGCTACTTATTCGTCCTTTATTTTTTCTATTCGATCCTGAAAAAATACATTATTTCACTTTTTCGTTAGTTCGTTTTACTTCAAAAATCCCAGGGTTTTCTGCTATCTTTCGTTCACTATACTTAGTAAACGATAAACGATTAGAAACAGAAGTATTTGGTCTAAAGTTCAAAAACCCGGTTGGTTTAGCAGCTGGATTTGATAAGGATGCAAAATTATATAAGGAGTTGTCAAATTTTGGTTTTGGATTTATCGAAATTGGTACTTTAACACCAAAAGGTCAAGAAGGTAATCCTAAAAAACGTTTATTTCGTCTTAAAGAAGATTCGGCAATTATTAACCGGATGGGGTTTAATAATGGAGGAGTGATTGAGGCTGTAGAACGACTAAAGGCTAATAATAGCGTTTTAATTGGTGGAAACATTGGTAAAAATAAAGTGACACCAAACGAGGAAGCAACATCTGATTATGAAATTTGTTTTGATGCTTTATACGACTATGTCGATTATTTTGTAGTAAATGTAAGTTCGCCTAACACGCCTAATCTTCGTGCTTTGCAAGACAAAGAGCCGCTAACACAACTTTTGAAAACGCTTCAGAATAAAAATTTGGCAAAGCCGAAACAGAAACCAATTTTACTAAAAATCGCTCCAGATTTGACAGATGAACAATTAGTAGATATTATTGATATTATCGCTATTACTAAAATCGCTGGGGTAATTGCAACGAATACAACTATTTCGCGTGATGGTCTACAGTCAGTTAATAAAGGGGAAATGGGCGGCTTGTCTGGCAAACCATTAACAAAACGTTCGACAGAAGTGATTCGTTTTTTATCTGAACAAAGTAACAAAGCATTTCCAATTATTGGAGTGGGAGGAATCCATACGGCTGCTGATGCGATCGAAAAATTAGAAGCAGGAGCTAGTTTAGTGCAGTTGTATACTGGTTTTATATATGAAGGACCTGCATTAGTAAAAGCAATAAATAATGCAATTTTAAGCAAGTTGTAAGCAGCTAGATTAAAATATTAATAGTAAAGCGTACTTCTTATTAGGGAATACGCTTTTTTTTATAAAAATTTTCATAATGATAGTCTTTGCTTAATTATTTGTTTTCTTATCTTTGAAACTATATGAAGCCAGTAAAAATTATAGAATGTCCTCGTGATGCCATGCAAGGTATCAAGCCTTTTATTCCTACCGAAAGGAAAGTTGCTTACATACAGTCGCTGTTGCGTGTAGGTTTTGATTCCATTGACTTTGGGAGCTTTGTCTCGCCAAAAGCGATTCCGCAAATGGTAGACACTGCCGAGGTTTTGGCGCAACTGGATTTATCTCAAACTACGAGTAAGCTATTGGCAATTATTGCGAATACGAGAGGTGCTGAATTAGCTAGTCAGCATGCAGAAATTCAATATTTAGGTTTTCCTTTCTCGATATCTGAAAATTTTCAGATGCGAAATACACATAAAACGATAGCAGAATCATTAGTTACCTTAACTGAGATTCTTGAAATAGCTGATCAAACGAATAAAGAGGTAGTAGCCTATCTTTCTATGGGATTTGGAAATCCGTACGGAGATCCATGGAACGTAGATATAGTAGGAGAGTGGACAGAGAAAATGGCAAATATGGGCGTTAAAATTCTCTCGTTATCAGATACAGTAGGGAGCTCGACACCTGATGTGATCAGCTATTTATTTTCTAATTTGATTCCGAAATATCCAAATATCGAATTTGGAGCGCACTTACACACCACTCCTGATAAATGGTTTGAAAAAATTGATGCAGCTTATAAAGCTGGTTGTATCCGATATGATGGTGCCATTCAGGGCTTTGGTGGCTGTCCAATGGCAAAGGACGATTTGACTGGAAACATGCCTACTGAAAAATTATTATCTTACTTTACAGCCAATAAAGTAACGACTAATTTAAATCCTTTAAGTTTTGAAAGCGCATACAACGAGGCTTCCAAGTTGTTTGGTGAGTTTCACTAATAAGTAAAAGCAAATAGGTTATTGGTAAGCACAATAAGCGTGATGTACCGCCGTTTTTATAAAGTCGGATTACTTATTTTCAATTCTCAAATAAATGAAATACCATCATGTTTTTGCTTTCATAGGACTTTTAATGCTAGTTGTATGTAACAGTTCCTGCTCCAGTAACTTAGATTTTAATCAAATTAATGACGCAAAGTTAGAACCTACCTATGTTGCAAATTTGTCTTATTTTGATCTTCAAGCCAAAGATTTTATCCTGAATGGCCAAGAGCAAGATCTAGCTTTCGATGCACAAAATTTTGATGTTTTTAGAGATAAATATTTTAAAAGCTATTTAAAAAAAGCTGAATTTTTATTTGAAGTTGAAAATACTATCACAAGATCTTTTAGTATCGATATTATTTTATTTGATCAAAACAATCAGGTTCTCTATGTAAAAAGAATCATTATTCCAGCCTATAGCGGTGTTAGTAATACGATTACTGCTACAGATGTTTTCGAAAACACCAAATTAGATTTACTCAAACAAACCACTAGATTAGGGTTTACACTTGTCAAAAATCCGGGAACACCACTTACTGTAAATAGCGCAGGCCATATAGTATTACGATCAAGCGCAACTGTTTATTTAGTCATACAATGAGAAAAGTTTTTGTAATAACTATCCTGTTTGTTTGCTTTGCTGCTGTTGGTCAAAACAAACAACTGTTGTATAATTTCACAGCAATTCCGCAGTCCTTGATGCTTAATCCAGGTGCCGATGTAAAATACAAGTATTATTTTGGTGTCCCATTGCTGTCCGGACTTTCTTTACAAGTAGGCTCTTCTGGATTTTCAGCTTATGATTTATTTGCTGATAATGGAGTCGATTTTAATGCCAAATTACGGGATGTTGTTTATAATGCTTCTCGAAACGATAAAATTACTATCAATGAACAAGTAGAGCTATTTAGCGGCGGCTTTAAATTGGGTGATTGGATGGAAAACAAAGGTTATATTTCATTTGGAATGTACCAAGAGTTTGACTTTATAACTTATGTACCTAAAGATATTGCCATCTTAGCTCTAGATGGAAATAGCGATTATATCGGTCGTTCATTTAATCTTGGAGACTTGAGTCTAAAAGCCGAGATGGTTTCGGTACTTCACCTAGGCTATCATAAGGAGGTAAGCGATAAATTAATTATTGGAGCGAGAGCAAAAATTTATTCAAGCCCTTTCAATGCTACTTCCACTAAAAATTCTGGTTATATCCAGACTTTACCAGGTACAACCACATTTTATGACCAAGTTATTTATGCCGATATGCAATTAAACACAAGCGGGATTTCTAATTATCTTGATGATGACTACGAAGGAGATGTCGTTGCCGATATTCGTAAAAAAGCATTATTTGGAGGTGATTTAGGCTTAGGTTTTGATGTGGGATTTACATATTACCCTCAAAAAAACAAGCAACTTACCGCCAGTCTAATCGATGTTGGTTTTATTTCGCATAGTAAAGATGTCGAGTCCTATACCTATAAAGGTGTTTACCAATACGAAGGAATAAATCCTAATTTTACAGATTTCAATGTGCCAAAAAATGTTTATCAAGACTTTAAAGATGCGATACCCTTAGATACACTGTACAACAAATACACGACCTCGAGACCTATAAAGTTTAATGCCTCTTATCAATATTCTTTTAATAATAATCGAGGCGGAGATGATTGCAGTTGTAGTGCTAACGACGGTATTTATAAAACTGCAGTAGGAGCACAATTATTTGCAATGACAACGCCTCGAGTACCGCTAATGGCACTTACGGGATACGTTAGACACCGCCTTTTAAAAGGTTTAGATCTAAAAGCGACCTACACAGTCGATTCGTATTCGTCGAATAATATAGGATTAGGTATGGCAGTAAATGCAGGTAAATTTAATATGTATGTTCTGGCAGATAACCTTTTAGAATACCGAGATCTCTCTAAGGCCAATAGTTTGTCCTTTCAATTTGGTTTTAATTTTGTTTTTAAGGACAGCAATGATCCTCCTTAATTTATATTTTAGAAGCAATTTCCAGCTATCCATTGCAAGCACACTATTACAATCCTATTTTTATAGGCTCTTCAAAGAGCTTCCTTTGGTCGCTTTTTAAGAGCTACAAAAATTAGGGATTCTAATTATTGTGGCTTTTCATTACTATCTGGGCTAGGGGTTGTGCTTGTAAAACACTATTTGACATCGCTGTTCCCTGATAAAAATAATAGATGGTATTACTATTCAAGATAATTTTGTATATTTGCACGCAATTCAATAAGAAATTGCACCATGATAGCACACAACTCCAAGATTATCGGCGAAGGTCTAACTTACGATGATGTTTTACTAGTACCTAACTACTCTAATGTGCTTCCCCGCGAAGTAAGTATCAAATCAAAATTTTCAAGAAATATAACGCTTAATGTTCCTATTGTATCCGCAGCTATGGATACTGTAACAGAATCAGCTATGGCTATTGCTATGGCGCAAGAAGGAGGGATTGGTGTTTTACATAAAAACATGACTATCGAGCAACAAGCAGCTAAAGTGCGCAAAGTAAAACGTGCAGAGTCTGGTATGATCATCGATCCAGTTACTTTGCCATTAACTTCTACAGTAGCAGATGCAAAAAACGCTATGAAAGAATATGGTATTGGCGGAATTCCAATCGTTGACGAAAATCAAAAACTAAAAGGAATTGTAACTAATAGAGATTTACGTTTCGAAAAAGTAAATTCTAGACCAATTATCGAGGTGATGACTAAAGAAAACCTAATTACGGTTGCTGAGGGAACATCACTAGAGCAAGCAGAAGTAGTTTTGCAAGGCCATAAAATCGAAAAATTACCAGTTGTAAACGATGATTATAAATTAGTAGGTTTAATTACTTTTAGAGACATCACTAAGTTAACTCAAAAGCCTATCGCTAATAAAGATGTATACGGTCGTTTGCGTGTAGCAGCTGCTATTGGTGTTACAGGAGATGCTGTAGAACGAGCTGAAGCTTTAGTAAATGCTGGAGTAGACGCTATTATTATAGATACTGCTCACGGTCACACACAAGGTGTAGTAAACACACTAAAAGAGGTGAAAGCTAAATTCCCACAAATAGACGTTATCGTAGGTAATATTGCTACGCCTGAGGCGGCTAAGTTTTTAGTAGAAAATGGAGCCGATGGTGTAAAAGTAGGAATCGGACCAGGTTCTATCTGTACTACTCGTATCGTTGCAGGTGTTGGTTTTCCTCAGTTTTCAGCCGTTCTTGAAGTTGCCGCAGCTCTAAAAGGGACAGGTGTTCCAGTAATCGCTGATGGTGGAATACGCTACACAGGTGATATTCCTAAAGCTTTAGCAGCAGGTGCAGATTGTGTTATGCTAGGATCTCTTTTGGCAGGAACCAAAGAATCTCCTGGAGAAACAATTATTTTTGAAGGTAGAAAGTTTAAATCGTATCGCGGAATGGGTTCTGTAGAAGCTATGGAAACCGGTTCTAAAGACCGTTATTTCCAAGACGTTGAAGATGACGTAAAAAAATTAGTTCCCGAAGGAATTGTAGGTCGTGTACCATACAAAGGAGAATTAAACGAAAGTATGTTACAGTTCATTGGTGGCCTTCGTGCCGGAATGGGTTATTGTGGTAGTAAAGATATCCCAACATTACAAGAAACAGGCCGTTTTGTTCGTATCACAGCTAGTGGAATCAATGAGAGTCATCCTCATAACGTTACCATTACTAAAGAAGCACCAAATTATTCTAGATAATTAAAGCATTATATAAAAAAAGGCTGTCTAAAGTAAATCTTTAGGCAGCCTTTTTTTTGTTGTTTATTTGCTTTTGTTCTACTCTTGCTTAAATATTTTTTCGAAAGCATCGTATACCGCTAAATGCAATGCATCGCCATGATCTTGTTTTTCAAAAAAGGAAAAGTAAACCGATGTATTGTTCTTTTTTTGTCCATTTATTTTATCGTACAACGCTTTAGCAGTGCGTTCCATCACGTCTCCTTCTTTACCTACGGCAATATAAATTGACTTTTTAGCAGAATAGGATTTGGGTTCTACTTTCAATAACGATTCATTGTCCCACCATAAACTTGGGCTAACAATAATGTAATTATCAAATAATTCCGGATTTTTTATAGCGATTTCTGTCGCTAAAAACCCTCCTAGTGATTGGCCAATAATAGTTTTAGAAGTCGAGGTATTAAAATTGCTGTCAATGTAGGGTTGCAGCTCTTTTTCAATAAAACGAATAAATGCTGCTGATTTGCCAGAGGTAGGTAGCTCTTTTGTGTCTTGCTTATTTGTACTAGGATAAGTAAAATCTCGTTTTCGATCTACATTGGCAATTCCTACCACTATAGACTCGGGAAGCATGTTCACCCAAGAAAAAGATCCAAATTGTACTAGGCCTACAATATGAATAAAATCTTCATCCATTGAACCATCAAGCAGATAGATTACAGGATATTTCTTGTTCGAATTAGTAGTATAGCTCGCTGGTAAATAAATATTTAACAGTCGGCTTTCATTTAAAATATCCGACTTTATCTCTCTCGTCTCTCCAATTGTTAGAGGGTTACTCGTGCTAAGGGACAATTCTGTTTGTGCCCAAACTGGATAGTAAGCTAGCAATACGATACTAGTGAAAAATATTCTGAAATAGTTCATAGCTATAGTGTTGATTTAGTTTCTTGTATCTTTCAGCAGTATTATTGCACTATGCTTTATGAGCTGTAGTGCGCTATTGTTATCTTGTAAACCATCTTAATTTTTAGTTTTAAAAAGTTTGAACTTAAACAAAAACAGCCCTAATCCTAGAGCACAAATAATTCCGGCTAAAAAGCCGATTCCTGTAAATTCAATTGCAGAAAAGTTTAGTGCTAACGCTACTAACATTAATGCGATTCCTAGAAATTTTTCTTTAGACAATTTCATGAGTTTATTGGTTAAAAAAAGCGAGTCCTTCTTTGATGAAAAACTCGCTTGGTTACATAATTAGTGGTACATTTTTATAATAAATAAATGTTCAAGCAAAATTCTACTACTTTGAAAAAGTTAAACTAAGATAGCAAAATAGTTGCATTAAATTCTTTACAATCCTTAAATAATAGATCTAAAATGAAGTTCTAGAAATCTCTATTCCTGATGGGTAAGAAATAGTTCCTGACTCCTCTGCTGTGATATAAATTTCTTTCACCTTGAATGGTGTACTTGTTTTTAAAACAGCTTTACGCCCATTTTTACTATTTAATAATCCTATGTTTTTGGTTCCGTTATCTTCGGTACCTATCCAAACAACATAACTGGCTTTTGGCGGATCAAGTCGCTCTGCACTAGCTAGATTTTTAGCGACAACTTCAATCACAGTGTTGTTGTTTTTGTCCGTTGTTGTTTTAGCTGTTATTTCTGCTGCGGGCGTAACAGTTGATGTTGGGAAATTTACAGTAGATCCACATGCATTTAAAAGCATTAGTACTGATCCTGCAATAAAATATTGTATTTTTTTCATTTTGATAAAATTTAATTTTTCCTCTTTTTACGGTCTCGGAAATTACCTTTACTGATGATTATTGTCTTTAATTTCAGAATCTAAACGCTGTTCTAACAAATTAAAAACGAATTATCTAACTCTTAAATATAAGAAAAATAAGCTTGATTTCCAAATTTATCTTGGTTTATTATAAAGGTTTTGTGTTGGAAATAATATCCGGTGGTTTCACGATACTCCATATCTTGAGTTTAAATAACACAGGCTAGTATTTACTCTTTAAACAGCGTATTCATCAGTTTGTTGTTTCCTACAATCCATAAAATATCATTTTTTTCTAATATGATATTAGATTCCGGATTCAACAGTCGCTTACCATTGCGCTCTATACCAACGACTAATCCGTTTGTAAGTTCTCTAAGTTTTGATTGTCCTATGCTCTGTCCAATAAAGTTTGGATTTTGAAGCTCGATTTGCTTTAAAATTACTTCATTGGGTGATTTCTTTGGAATCTCGATTTCGTGCTTCGTTAAAAATTCAGCAAACTCTTTTACTTGCTCATCAGATCCAATAACACAAATTTCATCTCCAGGAAACAAGCGTTCGGTCTTGTTAGGAACCTGAATCATTATTTCCCCTCGCTTGATAAAAGCAATATTAACACCTACTATTTCTCTAATACGTACATCTCTCAGTGTTTGTCCGGCTAAGTTAGATTCTTTGGCAATAGTAAATGTACTCATGTGACCGTCCCATGGCGTAAGATTCGCATAACGACGGTCGATCTTTTTTTCTTCTCTGTCGTTGAGGTTTTTTAGGAAATGACTTTCTATTTTATGGTATTGTTTGTGCAGTTTCTTTGGAAAAAAGAAATAGATTAGTAATGCAACTACCAGCGCAAAAAAGGCAACAGTAGGAGAGAAAAAGATGTTCAATAAAAAACCTATGTAAAACACAGCAAGACCCATCCTAAAAAATATCAACATAAGGATTGGGCCTCTATACTTTCGTTCCTTATATAAAATTTCAACTTCTTTTACAGCGACACGACGTAAAGATAGTGCCCATAAAAACGGAGCAATTACAATAATCGTGATCAGTGCAGCGATAGCATTCCCAAATTTTGAATTTTCTACCAACGGCAAAATATATTTAGACGACATCAAGATTACCGAGGTGATGATTATCGTATGTAAAATAATTTGGAGTAAATGTGTTCTAATTACTATTTGCCAAGTACTTACAGATCGAATAGCTTGCGCATTAGAACTATATCGCTCAATGCGTTTGGTCCACTTACGTGGCAGCACTTTTTCTAAATAACCTGAAAATGGTACTGCTAATTTGACCATAAAAGGTGTAGTAAATGTAGTTACGGCCGATACTGCTACGACCACAGGATATAAAAACGAACTCGTTACGTTCATCGTCATCCCAAGTGTCGCGATAATAAACGAGAATTCTCCAATTTGAGACAAACTCATTCCTGTTTGGATCGACTGTTTTAAAGGTTGACCAGATATTAAAGCGCCAAAAGTTGAGCTTATTGATTGACCAAAAATAGTTACAAGTGTCAAGATTAGAACAGGTAGAGCGTATTCTACAAGAGTAGTTGGGTCTATTAACATTCCTACAGATACAAAAAACACAGCTCCAAATAAGTCTTTAACCGGTTTAATTAAGTGTTCAATTCGTTCAGCTTGAGTTGTTTCGGCAATAATAGAACCCATGATAAACGCACCTAAAGCAGGAGAAAATCCAACATTTGAAGCTAAAATAACCATCATTAAACATAAAGCCAGCGAGATAATGAGCAGCATCTCATCAGTTAGTAAGTGTTTGGCTTTTTTTAATAAAGTAGGAATAAAAAAGATACCACCAATGAACCATGCAGTCAGGAAAAAGATTAATTTCAAAACTGAAAACAATAATTCACTACCCGAAAACTGTTGACTTACAGCAACCGTCGAAAGTAAAACCATCATCAAAATAGCGACAATATCTTGAACAATAAGCGAGCCTATAACAATACCAGCAAATTTTTGTGCTTTTACCCCTAATTCGTCAAAGGTTTTCAAAATAATAGTTGTCGAGGAGATCGACAGAATAACACCCAGAAAAATGGAGTCCATCTGTTTCCAACCCATCCAAGTCCCTACAAGAAATCCCATCAAGACCATTACGATGATCTGCGTGACGGCAGTTATTGAGGCGGTGCCACCTACTTTCATTAACTTTTTAAAGCTAAATTCAAGACCTAGACTAAATAAGAGTACGATTACACCAATTTCGGCCCAAACTTCAACACTTTTAATATCTTTGACCGAAGGGAAAAAATCAAAATGATTCCCAGCAAGAAAGCCAGCAATCAAATACCCTAGGACTAGAGGCTGTTTTATTTTTTTAAATAAAAGCACAGCAATTCCCGCGGTCATCAAGATCAATCCTAAATCGCTTATTAATGGTTCTAAATGTGTTGTAGCTTCAGCTACTGTTGCTGCGGTACTCATAGTAATTTATTGGAGCTATTCCAGCTTTTCATTGCAAGCTTTTAGTCAAAAAACTTTTTTATTTGGTATTGGCAGGAGTTTCCGTTGGTCACTCTGCCACTTACCATAAAAATACTTTTTTTCCCGCAAGGCTTTCCATTGCAATCTGGGCTATGCTCATGTTAGTAATAATATTTTAAAGTCAACAATAAATGCCAACTCAAAAAAATAGCTATCGATAAAGATAGCTATTTTTACTTATTTTAATTTTCTTTTAGATTCCTAAAAAATTACTCGGCGTAATTTGAAGTAATTCAGTTTTAATAGCTTCGGATACTTCTAGCGTCCCTATAAACTCATGGATCGATGCTTTTGTAATTGCTTCATTAGTTCTGGTCAATCCTTTAAGCGCTTCGTACGGATTGGGATATCCTTCTCGACGTAAAATTGTTTGAATTGCCTCAGCAACTACCGCCCAGTTTTTCTCTAGATCCTCGTGGAATTTTGACTCGTTCAGTAGTAATTTATTTAAACCTTTCAACGTAGCTTCAAATGAGATAATAGTATGTCCCATAGGCACTCCTATGTTTCTCAAAACGGTACTATCCGTCAAGTCACGTTGCAAACGAGAGATAGGTAACTTAGCTGAAAGATGTTCAAAAAGTGCATTAGCGATACCTAAATTCCCTTCAGAATTTTCAAAATCGATAGGATTTACTTTATGAGGCATAGCCGATGAACCAATTTCTCCTGCTTTAATTTTTTGCTTAAAATATTCCATTGAAACATACGTCCAAATGTCTCTATCTAAGTCAATTATTATGGTATTGATTCTTTTTAGAGCATCAAAAAACGCTGCAAAATGATCGTAATGTTCTATTTGAGTCGTTGGGAACGAGTGGTGTAAACCTAAGATCTCTTCAACAAATTTACCTCCAAATTGTTTCCAGTCAATCTGTGGGTAGGCTACATGATGTGCGTTGTAATTTCCTGTTGCTCCGCCAAATTTAGCTGCAAATGGAACGTGAAATAGCAAACGCATTTGCTCTTCAAGTCGCTCTACAAAAACGCCAATTTCTTTACCCAAACGAGTAGGTGAGGCCGGTTGTCCGTGTGTACGAGCAAGTAATGGAATCGAGGCCCATTCGATACTTAATTCCTTTAATTTTGCAACCAATCCTATTAATGATGGCATATAAACTTGTTCAAAAGCCTCTTTTGTCGAAAGCGGAATTGCCGTATTGTTAATGTCCTGTGAAGTAAGTCCAAAATGAATGAACTCCTTGTATTGTGATAATCCTAAATTTTCAAATTTATCCTTGATAAAGTACTCCACGGCTTTTACATCGTGGTTGGTTACTTTTTCTGTTTCTTTAATCCAAAGAGCGTCTTCAGTAGAAAAGTTTTTGTAAATGTTGCGTAAGCTTTCGAATAAATCCGGATTTACCCCCGTAAGTTGCGGCAACGGCACTTGGCACAAAGCAATGAAATATTCAATTTCAACTAATACGCGGTATTTGATTAAAGCTTCTTCTGAGAAAAATGGAGCTAAAGAAAGGGTTTTACTTCTATATCTTCCATCAATTGGAGAAATAGCATTCAATTCGTTTAAAGTAGTCATTGTTGTGTTATTTGTTGTAAAAGCACAAATATAAAGCATTAAGGGCAATATCGAAAAGGAATAATTTTTTAAATCAAACTTGTGAGTACCTTTTGTAGTTCCTGCATTCCCACAGAGGCAATTTCAGGAATTACCTGCAAAGGATTTCTCAAATTGGGTATTGTTATTGGTTTGGGATCAATGTAGAAAACAGGAGTTGTAGCTCTGGTAAAATCGATTAATCCAGCCGCAGGATAGACTTGTAATGAAGTACCAATTACCGCGAAATAATCAGCAACTTCAGTAAGTTCAACTGCTTCTTCAAGTGCTGGAACTTCCTCGCCAAACCATACAATATGCGGACGCAATTGCTGTTTATTTTTGTCAAAATCGCCAAAATTCAAATCCTCGGTCCAATCTAGAATGTAATTTGGATTTACAGTGCTTCGCACTTTTAATAACTCACCATGCAGGTGCAAAACATTAGTGCTTCCTGCGCGTTCATGCAAATCATCTACGTTTTGCGTAATGATCTGCACATCAAAATCTAGTTCTAATTCGGCCAAGATATAATGCGCAGCATTGGGAGTAACTTCCTTAAGTTGTTTGCGTCTTTGGTTGTAAAAATCCAGTACTAAAGCAGGATTTTTATGCCAACCCTCGGGCGTAGCGACATCGAGTACATTATGCCCTTCCCAGAGTCCGTCGCTGTCGCGAAAAGTCTTGATACCACTTTCGGCGCTAATTCCAGCTCCTGTTAAAACCACTAATTTCTTTTTCATTATTTCCTTTTTGTTTTGAGATATTGGTACGAAACTATTACTTTATTTTAAAATCTTGCTTAAATTTGGACTAAAAATAATACGAAATGAATCCGTTACATAAATTATTCTTTTTGACTTTAGTACTAAGTTCATCTGTTGCTTGTGCGCAAAATAGTAAATTTCAACTAGACAAAAATGAATTTAGAAACGACTCCATAGTTTTAAATGGCCCGTTTTTTAAGATCAACAAATTTTCGTACGACTTCTCAAAGCTAGATAAACCTTTTTCTATCTACAATCCTCATCCAGGATTTAATTCAATGGTGGCTTCTCGTAGTTATTATTCATTCGCAAATACTACCCGTTTGCTTAGCTATGAGATGAAAAACATAGAAAAAGAGC
>CAXBGV010000014.1:0-18322 GCA_963975235.1 uncultured Flavobacterium sp.
AAGAGAGGGAGCTTTTTAAAAAGACTTTACAGCAATGTAAGGTCTTTTTTGTTTTTAGACAATTTCCTTCTATATGTTTTATGTCTACATTTTACATTCCGCTCTACTCAATCGCTTTTATATTGGTTACGCCTCCAATATAGAACAACGGCTCGAGATTCATTTGAGTCCAACTGAAGATAGAAAATTCACAGCTAAAACTAAAGATTGTCAAATCTATTATAAAATTGAATGTGAAATCAAAACTCAAGCTTTAGCAATCGAAAAGCATATCAAGAAAATGAAAAGTAAAATTTATATTGAAAATCTTTTGCGTTATCCTGAAATGGCAATCAAATTACTTGAAAAATATAGCGCATAAAATTATTGAGTTATAAATCGAAATACCTTGGTTCTCCCGATAGCTATCGGGACAAGAGAGGGAGCTTTTTAAAAAGACTTTACAGCAATGTAAGGTCTTTTTTGTTTTATATACTTTTCGTCTAAAACTGTCTCGCTACTTTAATCTTCTTTTATTTCTAGGAGCTACTTCCCGCCTTTCATTCCATTCTTATTTATAGCCCTTGCTTTTCTAAGGCATCCAAGGAGCTTCTTGCAGTCGCTCTTGTATGCCTAGAAAAAACAGCGGCCTCTTGCATAAGGAATTCCATTGCAGTCAGGGCTAGGGGATTTAGGTTAAATATGATACTAATCATTTAAAAAACACTTCATATAACTTTATAATACTATTTGAACGACTAAGTATCGTTTACAAAATTGTTGACAACTATACAACAAACGCATACAATAGTAGGCAGCTATTTTTGAAGCACAAATTTAATTTTATACACTATGGAAATTAAGGAAAAATTTGGCCAAAAAGTGAAATTATTGAGAGAAGAAAAGGGAATCTCAATTGAACATCTAGCTAATATTTCAAACGTCGACAGGAATTATATATCTGATATCGAGAAAGGTAAGAGAAACGTGTCAATTACAATAATAGAAAAACTCTCAAAAGGTCTTGAAGTTAGAATTCAAGAATTATTTAATTATGAAGACTAAGTTAAAATATATTGATCTATTCGCCGGTGCAGGGGGCCTTTCGGAAGGTTTTGTTCGTGCGGGTTTCACACCAATTGCTCATGTTGAGATGAATAAAGATGCTTGCGACACCTTAAAAACGAGAACAGCATTTCACTATCTAAAAGAAAATGATAGAATCGAGGAATATCATAATTACCTAAAGGGGACTATTACCAGAGAAGAGTTTTGGGCTAAAATACCTGAGAATTTAATCAATTCGGTAATAAACACTGAAATATCATCTGAAACTCTACCTTTTATTTTTGATAAAATAGATGCAGAATTAGGCACTGATAAAGTCGATCTAGTTATTGGAGGACCACCGTGCCAAGCTTATTCTGTAGCTGGTAGGGCCAGAGATCCAAAAGGCATGACTGAAGATCCAAGAAATTACCTGTACAAGTACTACGTAGAATTTTTAAAAAGATACAAACCCAAAATGTTTGTTTTTGAAAACGTACCCGGTATTCTTTCGGCAAATAACGGTATGTATTTGGATCTGATTTTTGACGCAGTACGCAAGGCAGGGTATGAATTAGATAAAAAAGTATTGAATTCTAAAAATTTTGGAGTTTTACAAGATCGAAAAAGAGTAATAATTATCGGTTGGAAGAAAAACTTAAAACTAAAGTATCCCGAATTTGAAGAAATAACAAGTAAATATAAAGTCTTAGAAGATCTATTTGCTGATTTACCAAAAATACAAAATGGACAAGGAGAATGGGGTATTTCTCAATATGTCAAAAAATCTAATGAATACCTTGAAGAAACCAAAATCCGTAATGGAATTGACTTCACAACGCAACATATTTCTAGAAAAAACAACGAAAATGATTTAGAAATTTATAAGATAGCAGTTGACAAATGGGTTAATGAAAACAAAAGATTAAATTATTCTGAATTACCTGAAAGATTAATTAAGCATAAAAATACCAAGTCTTTTACAAATAGATTTCAAGTCGTAAACCATGCGGGTATATCGCACACAGTTGTTGCACATATATGCGCAGATGGTCATTATTATATTCATCCTGACATTACACAAAACAGATCAATTACAGTGAGAGAAGCTGCTAGAATTCAATCATTTCCAGATGATTATTTTTTTGAAAAAAGTAGAACTACAGCTTTTAAGCAAATTGGAAATGCAGTACCCGTACTAATGGCAGAGGGGATTGCAAAAAAAATTAAGGAGTTAATCTAAACTCAAAAAACCTACTAAGAACATTTTTAAATACCACAAAAAATGAAAATTATTTAATAAACGAATGTGTTTTTAAAAATGCATTCATAATGCATATCTATGAACCAATACAAAGCAGAAAATGCCAAACCAAATCCAAAATCAACAATAAACTCCTATCGTAGTTTTGGATATAATTTATCAACTGCAATTGCAGACATTGTTGACAACAGTATTTCAGCTAATTCTAATGTAATTGAATTAGATTTTCAATGGAGAGGTAAGAACTCTGTCATTTCAATTTTGGACAATGGTAAAGGAATGAATCTAGAAGAGTTGATAATAGCTATGACTCCTGGAAGTAAAGATCCCGAAGCATTGAGAGATGAAAATGATTTGGGAAGATTCGGAATGGGTTTAAAAACAGCTTCTTTTTCACAATGTAAAAGACTTACTGTTATAACAAAAAAAGAGGGTTTTGTTGTCATTAAACGCTGTTGGGATATAGACTTCATCAATAGAGAAGAAGAATGGACTTTATTGGATTATGCTTCAGATCAATCTTTGATAGATAAGGTTGATAAATTATCAAACGGTACTTTAATTGTTTGGGCATTATTAGATAGAATTGTAGGTAATTCTGAGGTTGAAAATGAGGCTGTCAAAAATGCTTTTTATCAAGAAATGACTACCGTAAATGAGCATTTAAGTTTAGTTTTTCATCGTTTTATTGAAAGTAAAAAAATTAAACTTTTTATAAATACCTATGAAATTGAACCATGGAATCCTTTCCTTTTAAATCTTACTCCG
This sequence comes from uncultured Flavobacterium sp., assembly GCA_963975235.1. GTDB lineage: Bacteria > Bacteroidota > Bacteroidia > Flavobacteriales > Flavobacteriaceae > Flavobacterium. Next base: position 3,059 of record CAXBGV010000014.1, read on the forward strand.
AAGCCTGAAATGGGACAATTAGAAGTGTTAATCAACAATGTTGAAGTAACATATTTTATTTTGCCTCACATGTCAAAAATTAGTAATGAAGATTATGAAAAATCGGGTGGACCTCTAGGATGGTATCAGCAACAAGGTTTTTATATTTATAGAGGAGATAGATTGCTCGTATCTGGTGATTGGTTAGGAATTGAAAAAAAGCGAGAATATTCTAAACTAGCTAGGATAGCTATTAACTTTCCTAATGCAAATGATTTTGATTGGAACCTTGATATAAAAAAATCAACGGCAACACCACCAATTGAAATAAGAAAAGAATTAGCCAGAATAGCTAAAATAGCTGTAAAGAAGTCTGCAAAAATATATAATTGGAGAGGACAAAAAACAGTGTCTACAGATTATATTAATCAATCTTTTGAGAGTTTGTGGAATGATGAAACAAACAGAGAAGGAATAAAAAAATATAAAATAAACAAGAAGCACCCAATTATAAAACAATTGCTCGATTCGGAAAAAGAAAACAAGCTTTTTTCAAAAGCTTTAAAACTAATTGAAGAAAATATTCCATTAGAATTGATTTTGTACAATCAAAATGAAAATCCATCTTTTCATGAATTAGAAAGCATTCCTGAAATTCCTAGTGATGACTTAATTCAGTTAGCAGTAGAATTATATAAAATTTATATTACTCAAGGAATACCAAAAAATTTAGCAAAACAGCAAATAATGAATTCAACTCCATTCAATCTATTTCCATTAATAAATGACTATTTAATATGAACGATATAAAAAACTCGGCTAGATTAATAGCGCATACACTTTTGTCGCATGCAAAACAAAATGAAGAAATTACAGATGAAATAATTTTGAACATTATTGACAGAGTTGAGGCGACAATGGCTTCAGTTGGTCAAACAATTGATAAAAGAGAATTATTTGAAATATTAGTTGCGGATTTTAGCATAGGCAAAGGTTCAATTACAGAAATGAATGGAGAAATTACTCCATGGCTCTATTCGAGAAAGGATGATATTAATTGGGAACTTTGGAGTAGATATAAATCATACATGCACGAAAAAGACCCATCTTTTCCTATTAATGATTTGGATGATTTTACAGATAAGATATTAGATAAATGTTATAATCCTAAAGAATCTGGTTCATGGGATAGAAGAGGGATGGTTGTAGGTCATGTACAATCAGGTAAAACATCAAATTATGTTGGTTTAATTAACAAAGCAACTGATGCTGGTTATAAAGTAATCATTGTTATTGCAGGAACAATAAGCTCATTGAGAAGACAAACTCAAGAAAGAATTGACGAGGGCTATATTGGTAAAAGTAGTTCTGCATATATCAATAATTATGGTGAAAACAAAATAATCGGAGTTGGTAAATATAAGGTTGATACTGATATTTATTCATTAACATCGTCTTTTTACAGAACTGGTGACGAAGGAGATTTTAATCAAGGCATAGCTAATAGATTAAATATTCCAATAGGAAAAAATCCAGTTGTTTTTGTTATTAAAAAGAACAAAAGTATTCTTGAAAATTTGATAGATTGGTTTTCAAAAGATTCTAATATTAGAGTTGTGAATGGTCAACCAAAATTATTTGATGTTCCTGCATTGATAATTGATGATGAGGCTGATGCTGCTTCCGTTAATGCAACTAAAGATATAAATGACATCAAGGCCATAAATAAGTTAATTAGAACTTTATTGAATGTATTTGATCAAAACACATTTGTTGGATATACAGCAACTCCATATGCTAACTTATTTATTCCACAAGATTTTAATGATGAATTAACTACAGTTGTAAAGGGTAAAACCTATTTTATAGGAGAAGATTTATTTCCTAAAGATTTTATTATAAATATTATAGCACCAAAAAATTATATTGGTGCAGCTAAAATATTTGGTTTAGAAAATCCGATAACTGGAGAAAGTCATGAACCGCTAAATGTATTTAGAGTTATTGATGATTATGACCCTCCATTTTTTAAGACAATAAATAAAAACAATAAGGATGATTTACCAGAATATTTACCTGCAAGTCTTGAAACAGCTTTAAAATCATTTATTCTTACATGTGCTATCAGAAGATTAAGAGGACATGAGAAAAAACATAATTCTATGTTAGTTCATGTTGCTCTTTATGTTAAATGGATTGACAGAGTTGCATCTTTAGTAAATGAAAGAATCAAAGATTTTAAAAATTATATTAGTGCTAACGATTCTCAATTTTTAAAGGAATTGGAAGAATTATTCATTAATGATTTTTTACCTACAACTGAAAATGTAATTGAAAATATAGACTACAAAGACAGTAGAATTGAGCTACATAATTGGGAAAATGTAAAAGCTGAATTAAAGAAAGCAGCTTCAAAAGTTGATGTTCGAGCAGTTCATGGTACTCGTTCTACAACAAATTTAGAATATCATAATATTGATGAGATTGATTACTCTAGGTATGAAGAGGGTTTATCTGTAATAGCTGTTGGAGGTGGTAGATTGGCCAGAGGAATTACTTTAGAAGGTTTATCAACTAGTTATTATTTGAGAACAACAAGAATGTATGATTCTTTGATGCAAATGGGAAGATGGTTTGGCTATAGACCGGGATATGTTGATTTATGTAGATTGTATACAACAGAAACTATTTATGAATGGTTTAATCATATTACAATGGCTACTGAAGAAATGAGATATGATTTTGATGAAATGACTACTCGCAATTTAAAACCTAAAGATTTTACATTAAAAGTTAGAAATCATCATGGATTGTTAGCAATCACAAGTGTCGCTAAACTTTTTTGGGCTAAAGATATTAAAATTTCATTTTCTGGTCAAAATCCACAAACATATTTATTGTTTAAAGACCAAAAATCAATTCAAAACAATTTCAACAATCTTAAAAATTTATTTGAAAGATTAGGATTTCCTAAAGATGAAAATATAATTTCAAAAAGGAAAAAAGTTCGATACCTTTTGTATAGAAATGTTCAAATCGATGTGTTAACTGATTTTATTGAGGATTATAAAATAGACATTCCTTCAATAAATAATCAAGTAATATCGGATTATATTAAAAATCAAAATTCAAATAAGAATATTAGGCAATGGAATATTTGTATTGTTTCCAATACTAGTGAAAAAGCATTGTTATATGATGAAGGAGTAGAAAAGAAACCTGATAATAGGACTGAACATGATACTCAAAAATATAGTTTAATAGCAGATGGTAAAGAGGTTGAATTAGTTTGTAGTGTCAGAAATCAGACTGAACCTTATGAATTATATAAAATCACAAAAAATCAAATTGATGATGTTGTAGATCGTCAAGTAGATTTATTAGAAAATGGAACAAGTAGTATTAAAGACAGAAGAGCTAATGAAAGTAAAGGTTTACTTCTAATCTATGCTTTAGATGAAAGAGGCACAACAAATGTTGAAAATGGTATTCCAATCATAGGTTATAGTTTGCATTTTCCTAAAATTGAAAACGAAGTTCAGGTTTCTTATTCTGCTACGATAAAAGAAGAGCTTGATATCGAACCAATGGAAGATGATGATAATTCTGAAAACGAATAATTATGGTAAGTATTAAATCTATTTGGGAAAGTCATGTTCCTACTGATGAAATTATTATAAAAACGCAACTTGAACATGTTAAGCCGTTCAAATGTTTTGCGGCAACAAATCATATAACTGGTAATCATTTATACATGTTTGAAACTTCAAAAAATGCTAAATTTCCTGAATTTAGAAATTTTAAGTTCAAGGGATTATTCATAGAAATATTTGAATTTGAAGATACTAAAGAGTTACATATTTATCTTTTAGATAATCAGTTAAAAGATATTTTCAGTCTATTTATTGAAAATATTGTTGAAGAAATCTCAAAAAGTGTTACTGAAAACGAAGCTTTAGTTGAAACTTCTAATGTCGTATTAAAATGGAAAAAATTATTTGATAAAATTAATTTTCAAGGTCTCACTATTGAAAGACAAAAGGGATTAATTGGAGAACTTTTATTGTTCAATTCCTTATTAGATGAAGAATATTCTATTGATGCTTTATTAGAAAGTTGGACTGGTCCAGATTTTAATGATAAAGACTTTCGTTTTGGTTCATTTGGCATTGAAGTAAAGTTAACTTCATCAAAAGTTCCAAAAGTTAAAATTTCAAGTGAAAGACAGTTAGATAATGAGAATCTAACTAAGCTGTATTTAGTATTGTATGTTGTTGAAGAAGTAAAAGATAAAGGGTTTTCACTAAATGCTATTATCGAGCAAATCAGAACTAAAATTAATAATGACCAGAATGCTTTAAAGTTTTTCAATGAAAGATTATTATTGGTAGGATATTTTGATGAAGATTTTGAAAATTACAATCATCAGTATGCCTTTAAAAAAAGAAATTTTTATGAAGTTACTAATGATTTTCCAAGATTAGTAGCTTCGGATTTACCTAGTGGTCTGTTTGATACAAAATATAACATTGAGTTATCAGCCATAGAACAATTTTTAGTAAATAACGAAGCAATAATAGAATTAATAAAATAATGGAAAGAGGATTAAAAAATTACATAGAAGCTATTAAATCTGATGTCGCTGCTTTAGTATATTCTGATGGAGAAGGTGCTAGTTTTGAAGATAAATTTACGGAACATTGCATTGAGATATTAGATGGTATAGGAAAATCCGAAGGTGCAAGAGTTTTATCCTATGTTAATCCAGATGCTACCGGTAAAGTTGATTGGAAAATAAATGGGTATTGCTTAAAAGATGAATTTAAAGATGATGGCAATAAAGTTTACTATGAAACTCTTGATCTTTTTATCACTAACTTTAATAATATTTCTTACGAATATAATATCCTAAAACCTGATTTTGATAGAGGTATAAATCAAATTAAAAAATTCCTGAATTCAGCTCTAAAAGGTACGATAGATCACATTGATCCGGCTAAAACAGAACTTAATAATCTTTTGAAAATAATTCTTAAGCAAAGAGCTGATCTAGAAAGGATAAACATTTTTTATCTAATTAATGGTAATTCAAATTATGATACTGAAAAGTTAGTTATTAAAGGTTACGAAGATTTAGACGTATTTGTTCACGTTTGGGATTTACCTCGCTTCTATAAATTAAGTGAGTCTTCAAGTAATAGAGAACCTATTGAAATTGACTTTAAGTCATTACTGTTGAATAACACAGTAGGTATTCAATGTTTACAAATGCCTAATTTAAATGAGCTTTATGAGTGTTATTTAGCCATATTGCCGGGCGAAATACTTTCAAAATTATACAAAGAATATTCGAATGAATTATTAGAGAGTAATGTGAGAGCTTTTTTAGGTCAGACAGGTAAATTTAATAAAGGGATAAGGGATACTATAAGAGATAAGCCTCAAATGTTTTTACCTTACAATAATGGTATAACTGCTACTGCAGAAAATGTTGAAACGGTCATTGTAGACAATCAATTATACTTAACTAAACTTGTAGATTTTCAAATTGTAAATGGCGGACAAACTACTGCATCCTTATTTCATACTCAAAAAAAATACAAAGATGCAGATTTGACTAGTGTGTTCGTGCAAATGAAATTAACCGTTATTAAAGATGTAGTACAAAAGAATATCGAAGTACCTAATATTGCTCGTTATGCCAACAGTCAAAATAAAGTGTCAGAGTTGGATTTATCATCAAACAATCCTTATTTTGTTCAAATTGAATCTTTATCTAGAAAAAAATATGTAATCGATACACAAAACAGAAACGCATCTACATTGTGGTATTTCGAGCGCGTGAATGGTCAATACAAAGAATCCTTAAATAAATTAAGTTTAGTTTCTCAACAGAAAAAATTTAAAGAACAACATCCAACAAATCAGAAGTTTGTTAAATCTGAAATAGCGAAGTATATCAACATCTGGGAACTTGAACCTCATTTTGTTTCACAAGGAGCTCAGAAAAACTTCATTCATTATACAAAGAAGATTAATGAATTAGTAAAGAAAAATAAATTCCCTGGAGAGAACTTTTATAAAAAATTAATCGCTAATGCTATTTTGTTTAAAACTGTAGATAAGCTCTTCGGTAGAAAGAATGTAGATGCAATAGGTGATACTAACTTAAAATCATTTACAGTAGCGTATACCCTATCCTTTTTCCATTTTCTAACAGATAACAGAATTGATTTATGGAAAATTTATAATGAGCAAACGGTAGATCAAGATATTATAAACGAATTTAGAAATTTGATGCCATTCGTATATAATCACTTAGTTAATGCGTCAAACGGTTCATTATTCTCAGAGTATGCCAAAAGAGAAAGTAGCTGGAAACGATTAAAAGAAGTAAATTTCACTATAAATATTTCTAATTATCCGAGTTCTTTTGTATCAACTGAATTGGTCTTATCTAGAGAAATAGAAATAATTGAAGAGGATAATAAAGCCGAAAACAACTTGCTTAGTGTGGCCTCAATATTAAATTTTGGTAACAAATTTTGGGATGGTGCTTCCAAATGGGCAGTAGATATAGACGAATTGAAAGCAAGCTCAACTGATATATGGGAAATTGCTAACAAAATTAAAAGAAATAAAAATTTGACAAGTAGAGATGTATCAATAGGTACAAAATTTCTAAATTATATTACATTGCAAGATTTAGATCTTGATAAGATGAAATCTCTTTCTAATGAAATAGAAGTTGAAATAGTTGACGTCAAAGCAACATTCGATAGGTTAAAAATGATTTCTAAGAATGATTGGGTTAAGATTTTTGATTTGGGAGAACAAACTAAAATTTTTGACAACCTTGAACTTTCCAATTTAAAGTCGGTACAAAAATCGATAAACAAAAATGAAATTCTTAAAGAAGTAAATATAGTTAATGCATTAAAGTCACTGACAAAACTGAACAAATTTGGACTAAAGTTTTAAAAGATAAAAAAAAGACAATCAAAACACGACTGTTTTGATTGTCTTTTTTATTTAAAAGTCAAAATTGTTTTTGTTTACAAAACGCTACGTCAACACCCACAACATACTTCCCTATTCCATTTAAAACCAAATAAATTCCGTATCTTTAGCTTAAAACGCTTTTATGTGGAATAAATTTAAATATTGGTGCAGTTCATTAACGCTAAACGGTTTGTATTTTGACCTCCGCCTTAGCCGTACCAATTACATTAGAATCCGTATTTTATAACAACCAAGCGATCTATAGTACAATAGTGCTACAAATCGCTTTCCAAAAGTTTTAATATAAACCAGACTCGCCCGCTTTTAGCACCACCCACTTCTTATCACTATTCAGCTTAAAAGTACCAATGTGCTCTTTATTCCACTCCTGCGGACTTATTAAAGACAAAAAGTTTACACCAGCAGCATCGCGGTACAAATGGTAAATTTCGCCTATCACAGGCTCAAACGAGAACTTAGCACTATACACCAGTTCATTCCACTCGTATTCCTCCATTAACTTTTGGTACTGCTGTTGGAGTTCGTTAAATTTATGTACCAACTCCTTGTTTACATTTTCAATTCCGCGGCTCTTCCACGACACCACATCATCTACGCGAATCACTGGCGCACCTACCGTAGTAGCATAAGGCAATACATTAGCATTATATCCCTGCTCAGGAGTGTAAACAATATTATCCGGTTTCTTAGTTTCCATTTCGTTTTCGTTTATTGTAGCGCGCTGTTCCCTATTGCTAGCAACAGCCCTTTCGTTTTTATACGTTGCAACACCTAACTATTGCTTTACAAATAGTTTTGTTTATCAATATTACCGCAAAGTTAAACAAAAATTCAAAACAGGGCTAGCTTTATTCCTATTTCCCAAATTTTTTATTGTCCTATCCTAGCTAGAACTTAGTGCTGAGTGGTAAAAACAGCTAAAAACCAAAAAACTCGCAATTTTTTTCATCAAAATCTACCGTATTGTTATTTTATCACCTAATTTTATGTAATTTTGCAACTAGGCAACTAAAAAGCAGGTATAAATACGGGTCTTGATATTCTTTGAAAACAGAAGCAAATGCGCACCCTGCTCCTAAAAATACAGTACACTGCCTTTGTGCACACCATAATAGAATGCCAAAACCACAATTTAGTTAATGCAATTGTAGTTAAGACCATCGTCTCGAAGCGGTGGTCTTTTTTTTTACAGCTATTCCTGCCCTACACTACACTCTGTTGTATCCTGCTGTTTTTTTGTAAAGGCTTCAAGGAGCTTCTTGCAGTCACTCTTGTACCCTAACAAAAAAATACAGCCGTCCAGCAACAGGAGTTCCATTCCGGTCAGGGCTACGAAAGTAAAATAAATAGAAAATTAGGTGTCTTTACAAAATCCAACTATCACATTGGCGCAGGAAAAAAAAGAAGCATCACAAATAATCGACTGCTAAATTGCTATAAAAATGGAGTTTTGCAATAGTAGCAACGGGCTACAACAACTAAATATCAGTTCAGGATTAGACTAATCCCTCCTTATAAGGCAAGGTAAAGCTAAAGGCGCTTCCTTGATTCAGCTCACTACTAACCGTCATTGTACCGCCGAGTTTCTGTACAAAATCTTTGCACAACACCAAGCCTAAACCAGTGCCTTCCTCGTTGCTAGTACCTAATTTCGATTTTTTATAATCTACAATAAAAAGGTTGTGCATCTCCTCCTTACTCATACCAATACCCGTATCTGTAACCGTTATTTTAATGAAACGATCTACAACAGCAGCGCTTATGGTAATAGTCCCTTTAGAATACGAAAACTTAATGGCATTGGAAATCAAATTCCGAATCACCGTAGCTACTTTATTTTTATCGGTCACCACATCCAAGTCGGCATCAATTTGATTGCGTATGCTTACCTCCTTTTGCAAGGCCTGAATTTCTAATAATTTCAATTCCTCGTTGATCAAATTTTTAATAGAGAGTTTTTTGTTTTCCACCGGTTTCTCTTGGTCTAAAGCCCAAATTAAAACATCATTCAAAATTTCAGATGCCTTAGTAGCAGATTCCTTTATTAAATTCAAAAAAACAACCTTATCCTCATCATCACAATCTACATCATCCTGCAGCATCAAATCTGTAAAAGCCTCTATCGAACTCAACGGATTTTTTAAGTCGTGCGCTATAATCTTAAAAAGCTTATTTTTAGTATTATTCAAATCGTTCAGGTTGTCATTTTGTACCTGCACATTGTCTTTCAAAACACTAATTTGTTGCGTCTGCACTTTCAGCTCGGCATAAATTTTATTTTTCGCTTTCCTTTGCACAAATAAAATAACCACAATAGAAACGAGTCCTAAGCTCACAAATATTAAAAAATAAGTCTCGTTGTTCTTCTTCTGCAATTTCAAATCTGAATTTTCATTCTGGATTTTTAGCTTCTGAACTTCAAATTGTGTCTTGTCTAATTCGTTTAAACTCTGGAACAATTGTATCTTTTTCTGATCGCTATATTTTAAGCCACGCTCCTTGGTTTTGATATATTCACTCTTATACTGCAGCGCTTTTTCTATGTTTCCTTGTTGCTCATAAATGTCCGAAAGAGCTAACACATTTGCCGCTTGAATTTCGACATCGCCTTTTTTAGTCGCATAATCTAAACTTGAATTAGAGTACTGAATCGCTTCGTCATACAGCTTTTGCTTCAGCTTTACCTCTGCAATATTTAGATACAATAAGGCATGCAATGGTTTAGAATCCATTTCATCTGAGATCACTAACGCTTTTTCGAAATACGCTATTGCTTTGTCAAACTCCTCAAGATGAATATAACTGTCTCCTAAATTGTTATAGTTTACTGCTAAGTTGTAACCGTCCTTGTGTTGTTTTAAAACCTCAATAGACTTATTGTACATTTTGATACTCTCGTGATAATCATCTAAAGCATTGGCAATATTAATGTAATTGATAGCTATACCTTTGTGATAGCTATTCTTTTTAAAAAGAGCCAACGATTTTTTAAGGTAGCGCAAACCTTCCTCACGATTTGTTTTATTGTAAATAGTACCAATACCATTGTAGCAATACGCCATGCCCACTTCGTTTTGATCTTTTTTATACAAGCTCAAGGCACGTAGGTAATACTTAAAAGCAATATCATCAGAGTACACATAAAAGTAGGATTGCCCCAAGTAAAAATTCAATTTACTTAGCTGTTTGGTATCCTTTGTACTTTCTAAATAAGGTAAGCCTTTGTTTAAACTTTTGATTGCCTCAAAATAATTGAAGTTGTCACGGTAATACGTCCCTTTAGACAAATACACCTTCCCGAGTTGCTCTTGGGATTGCAGTTTTTTGGCTAGAGCAATCGCTTTATTAAAATAAACTACAGCCTCTCGATCCTTACTAATAGGGAAACTAGCTCCTTTCTTTAAAGCAAGATCGATACTAACCGTGTCTCGAATAAATGCTAGATCAACCTTAAGTTTGTCATACGGTAATGCTTTTACATACTGCCCAACAGCAACGTGAGGAAGTAAAATAAATACGATAATACCGAGCACTTTTTTCATTAAATTGTTTTAATATCTTGAAAATCAGATTGCGAATATAAAGCTTATAATCATAATTTTAAAATGAATTGACTATAGTTTTTAAAAATAATTGTAAGAAAATTAAATAAACTTCTTTAAAAGTACCTAAAAACTAAACTAGCACTTAAAAACAGACCACTCAAGGCTGTGGTGCCATTTTATAAAACGCTACTACCTCCACAACCTATATCTACCATTGAGCTGCTACAAACAGTTTAAATCTTTTTTAGTATCTTTAAATTCCTTTAAAACTGCTCAAAAATGAAAAATATAGTTCTAGCTCTCCTTACTATGACTACTATAGGTTGCAACGCTCAGGTCAAACTAAATGATTTACCGCTACAGGATGCACCTCTCAACTATAAACTAGAAACAGTTGTAGATGGTATACCAATTCCTTGGGGAATGGCCTTTTTGCCAGACGGTTCCTTTTTAGTCACTGAAAAAAGCGGCATTTTATACCATGTGGTGCAAGGCAAAAAAACAGCTGTCAAAAATGTACCCGAAGTCTACAACCGCGGACAAGGTGGTTTGTTAGATATTGTCGTACACCCTGATTACGCTACAAATGGCTGGATCTATATTAGTTATGCTTCTACAGAAGGAGAAGGCACAGGCGGAAACACTAAAATCATTCGTGCAAAACTAGAAAACGAGAGTTTAACTGCGATCGAGTCTATCTACAAATGCGGACCCAATACTACCAAGGGACAACATTTTGGTTCTAGAATCGTATTTGATAATGCTGGCTATCTCTATTTTTCTGCAGGAGAGCGAGGTGCTCACTTTGTGAACCCGCAAGACCTTACAAGAGATAACGGAAAAATTTACCGCCTTAATGCTGACGGCAGCATACCCCAAGATAATCCGTTTGTGGGTGTTGCCAATGCCAAAGAAGCTATTTACACCTACGGAAATCGCAATCCGCAAGGAATGATAAAACATCCCGCAACCGGAGAGATCTGGGAGCACGAACACGGACCACAAGGTGGAGACGAAATTAATATCGTAAAAAAAGGGGCTAATTACGGTTGGCCGGTTGTTACTTATGGTATTGACTACGACGACACGATTATTAGTAATCTACAACAAAAAGAAGGTATCCAAGATCCTGAGTACTACTGGGCACCCTCTATTGCGCCAAGCGGAATGGCATTTGTAACAAGTTCTGTTTACCCTAACTGGAAAGGCAACTTACTAGTTGGTTCCTTAAAGTTTCAATATGTAGAAATGCTTACTTTTACAGGTACTAAAATCACAGGTCGACAAAAAATTGCCAAGGATGTCGGGCGCTTACGTAATATTATGCAAGGACCTGATGGGTACATTTACCTGGGCGTAGAAGGAAAAGGAATTCTAAAAATAATCCCAAAATAAAATGATGTTTTCAAAAATAAATGTAACCCTAGCAGTTCTAGCTACAGGCATTTTTAGCCAGCTGTGCAGTTCTTATGATTCTACTACAGATAACGAGTACACCGCTGTAACTATAAAAGCAAATCAACAAACCGATTTGCAAAAGAGTATCGCAAACGGAAAAGAAGTCTATGCTGATTTTTGTATGCAATGTCACAAGGCTACAGGAAATGGTAGTGGCCGCACTTATCCACCACTTGATGGCTCAGACTGGTTAAAAAACAAACGAACAGAGAGTATCCATGCGGTAAAATATGGCTTAAAAGGAGCCATAGTGGTCAACGGACAAAAATATAGTAGCACAATGTCACCCATGGGATTAAGTGACGAGGAGGTCGCTGATGTCATGAACTACATCATGAACTCTTGGTCTAATAAACAAACTAAAATGGTGACTGTAGCCGAGGTAGCGCTTGTAAAGAAATAAAACAACATCCCCTACATTAAAACAGATAACTAAAGGAAAATCCTCCATAATAATTGCGAGGATTTCCCGGATAGTACGAGCGTGGTTGTGCTGTACCAAAACCTACAGCATTAGGCAATATACTAGCTGCATAACGTGTATTGGTCAAGTTATTTGCACCTGCACTTAGGGTTAGTTTACTGTTTTTTAAGACAGAAAAAACATAGCTCGTTTTAAGATCAACCAAGGAATACGACTGTGTAAACTTTGAGTTTTGATCGTTCATGGGAATTTTACCAACGTACGAATAAGAAGTCGTAAAGGCAAAACCCAATTGGGTCGTAAAATCTAAGCCGAAACTGCATTGCGCACTAGGTACTCCTGTTAATTTATTTCCGGAATAATCATTTGCATCATCTACAAAATCTTTAAATCTAAAATGATTTACTGCCCCCGACAGAAAAGTGGTTAACTCCCAAGGTTCGGTTTTTAGCAGTTGGTAATTCAGCAGTAACTCAACGCCTTTATGAGAACTTTCACCTGCATTAATTCCTATGTATTGATCCTCTGCGGTACGCCTTGCCACTAACAAATTACTAATTTGGGTGCTAAAAAAACTAATTTCAGTATGTAGTTTCTGGTCTAAACTTCGTGCTTTCCAACCTATTTCGTAGTTCCAGCCTATCTCTGGCTGAAGATTCGTATTTATTTGACCTGCTGGAGTCAATGTTTCGGCAACCGTAGGAGTAGAGAAACCCTTGCTTAGAGCAGCATAAAGGGTTTGCTTTTTAGTAAAACTATAGGACAAACCAGCTCGTGGTGACAAAATGGTGCCAAAACTATATGCTAGTTCTGCTGCAGCGGTAGTACCAAAAAGATCCTGCAAAACATAACGCGTGTTATTAAGAGCCATGCCGGTTTCTAGATGCCATTTTGCCGAAAGGGAAAAATCCATTTGCACAAAATAGTTTTGGTAACTACTCTTTTGTTTTTTGGTGCTAAATTCAGCTCCCTGAACACTGCCTTGGTTGGGCTGCGAAAGATATAAGTTTCTAAACAACGAAAATTGATAGCTATCAAAAGCTATTTCGGTTCCTACACTAATCTCAAACGGAATCGCTAGCATTGTGCGTTTGTAATTTAAGGCAGACCGCATACCCACTGATGCTGACTGATCATCTAAAATATCAAAAGGTCGTGGCTCAAACGCTTTTTTATAATTTGTAAAAACACTGGACTTAAGTGTCCAATGCGCTCCTAATTGCTGTTCGTAGCCTACGCCCAAAAGTACTTTGTCGTAGGATTCAAATCCTTGGGCGGCTAACCAATTGGCGGCAGCTTTTTGAGGACTGTTATTAAAATCGGTTTCGTTGATCGAACTCGGAATAAACGCCTTTAGCTCCCTATACACTCCCAAAAAAGATAAACTCCCAGTTGCACTAATATTTTGCTTGGCTTGCAAATGAAATGATTTTCGGTCATAGGAGGAATTTTGGCGAAAGCCGTCACTTTGTAAATGAATGTAATTGGCATATACATTAGCCTTTTCTAAAGCATAACCTCCTGACGAACTTTGTTTGAACAATCCGAAACTTCCAACCGTAGTATTTGCTTGAGCAAAAGTTGATTGTCCTGCTGCAGGATCCGTAAATAGATGAATTGTGCCTCCTAAACCTGCACCAAAACTTGTCGCATTGGGTCCTTTTATGATTTCGATTTTACCAATGGTCTCAAGATCGATATCCTCAATACTTGATTCTCCCTCTGGATTGGTAAGCGGAATATTGTCTAGATATGTTTTTATGCGGGTGGTCCCAAAGGGTGTTCGAGCACCTATCCCACGAATGGTAATTCGGTTCGTATTTAGTGCACCTTGTTGCATGTAAACCCCTGCTGTTTTATTTAATATGGGCGTCAAAATAGTGCCATCATTACGTTGTATTGCAGCTTTATCTATTAGATTTACAGCTACGGCGGCTACTTGCAATTGCGTTGCGATGGGAGAAGCGCTAATTTTAATTTCGGGTAAGGCGGTAGTGTCTTTTTTGGCTTGACCAATAACTGCATTCATTGCAAATAACAGTATCAAAAGGCAGGAATGTTTTATTGAAGGCACAGGCTTGTTTTTACAAAAATTAAAAGACTAAAATTAGGGTTTTAAACTGTAAACGCAAAAACCTGAAGCACACTTAAAAAGATAACAAATGAAAAAGAGCGAATCAAATTATTGATTCGCTCTTTGTTTTTACGGACAATGACGTTTGTTTTATTTTGGTGACAACCAAGGTTGTGGATTAGTGTAAACGGTATTTTGAGAGAGTAAAAATTTAATGACCGTTTTACCCGTGTCTCCATTTGTTCTCACTCTACCTATGGTTTGCTTGCCGCTTACTTTTTCTCCTTGGCTCACTGATACTGAACTTAGATTTTGGTACACCGTAAAGAAATCTCCGTGCTGTATTACCACTGCCTTATTAATAGGTGATAAAATGATAACGCTCGTTACTTCACCACTAAATACAGCTCTTGCATTTGCTCCTTCGTTAGTAGTAATTTCTACTCCACTGTTGTGAATAACCAAAGTGTTATAGATGGGATGCGCTTGGTCTCCATAACCCAAAGAGATAAAACCTTTCTCAACTGGCCATGGCAAGCTACCTCTATTGGCTCTAAAATTATCAGCAATTATTTTTGACTCTGGTGTTAATTCTATTCTAGATGACGAAACTGGTGCTTTGGCTGCTTTTGCCGCAACTTCCTTAGGCGTGTCATTTGATTTAGATGCTAAGGCTGCAGCTTTGGCTCTTTCTAGCGCTGCTTTTCTATTGGCCTCGGCGATTGCTTCTCTAATTAAACGATCAATTTGTTTGTCGATAG
>CAXBGV010000015.1:0-17571 GCA_963975235.1 uncultured Flavobacterium sp.
GAGGTATTGAATAAACATTATGGCCACACATCAATTAATTAAATCAGACAACTTCAATAGATTTTTAGAAAAGATTAATATTGATTTAGACTCTATAACTGACGAGAAAACAAAGGAAAAAGTAAAAAACGAAAAGGAATTATATAATTCACTAATAAATATTCCTTATTTAGAAATTATTGATTTTTTTAAACATACTCAAAATCATACGGTTTTTTCAACAAAACATAGTACTAAAGGTGAAGAATACAGAAATGTATTAACAGTAATTGATGATACTGAATGGAAGCAAGAGTATAATTTTCAAAATTTCTTCAATGATTCAGAAGAAAAAGAGGACAGAAAGTTAAGGACTAGAAATCTTTTTTATGTAGAATGTTCGAGAGCAAAGGAGAATTTAGTAGTGCTATCACTTTCAGAAATGAATGATGTAGCATTAGAAAAGATTAAAAACTGGTTTGGTAGTGATAATGTAGTGCCAATTGAAAAATTTATTAAATAGAAATAAACTAACCCGATCGCTCAGATATACAGTACATATCTCGTAAACGGATAGCGCGGATTTGGAATCCATGCCCACAAAGTAGAGCAAGTAAAGCGATTACAATTTGATTATTTTAAAATTTAAACTATCAATCTAAGCCACAAGCGCCCCAATTCGGGGCGCTTTTTTCGTTTCTAAAAATATTATTTTTTACTACGCAAAATCACTGCGCACATACTTTTGAATATTTGTTCAAGAAATAAAACAAGTTCTTTGAATAGTATAAAATGTATTAGGATACTGATGTCAGTTCGAGCGGAGTCGAGAACAGTTATGAGTACAACACGAGCATCTCGACTCCGCTCGATCTGACAAGAATTACGTTATAACACAATATCAAACAAGTCCTGTTGCGTGTTTCTGTATAGCACCATTGTAGAGAACTTTTCGCGAAAGCGTATGATGTCTCTCTATGCAACTTGATTTGGAGGTTTTAGGCTGTTTTCCAAAAAACGGTCTCACTCTATGGGTCGTGGGTTCGATTCCCGCTTCGCTTCGGCGGATAGTTCAGTTGGTTAGAACAATAGAAAATTCGCAGGTTCGAATCCTGCAGTCGATTTTGGTTCGATTTGACGTCTGGTTGTCGCTAGAGCGCATCACTCTTTAAAAGATGCATCTCAAAAAAACTGATTTGTCTTTGTCAGTGAAAGTTGGATTGTAAAAATCCAATAATTCACACTCTAGATAAAGCCAGAGCAAGCAAGAACGGAAGTAGTAATAGGCTTTTTCTTTTCGGTTGGATTGATGAAGTGCGTAAAAGCACTTTACTGAATAAGACCGCAAAACAATGGGCATTGTCGGCTACCTAAATGTTTGTCCGTTTTCTCGGAGGAGAAAGACAAAAAGGTTTTTTATTTAAAAAAAAATAGAAGAGAATAGAAAAAACAAATACTAAGAAAGTTGGGGAACTTGAAACCTTAAACGTGAAACAAACAAACAATTTTAAACAAAAAGAAAACATGATAAAAAGAATTACAATCGATACGTACCAAGTAGGTTTGGTATTCGAAAACAGAAAATTAATGAACGTAATCACTGAAGGTTCACACTGGATATTGGGGAATAAACAAGTAACGGTTTACGAGAAAACAGTGGCGTTTCAAACTCCTTATGAGTTTGATGTATTGATGCAAAATGAAGTTTTGGCTTCGTTGTTAGAAGTCATAACTGTTGCCGATAATGAAATTGCCTTGAAGTTTGTCAACGGAAATTTCAAGGAAATTTTGACAGCAGGAACCTATGCTTTTTGGAAAGGAGTAAGCAATATTTTTTTCTCTAAAATTGATTTATCACAAACTGAAATCGCAGCAGAAATGCCTAAATTTTTATTTGAATCGGCTTTATTAAGAAGTTATGTTAGAAAATTTGTTGTGTCTAGTAACGACAAGGCTTTGTTGTTTGTCAACGGGGCTTTTGTGAGAGAATTGGCTGCGGGAACGCATTACTTTTGGAACAACAGTACTACTATCGAAGTGAAAACGGCTGATATGAGGCAGCAGCAACTGGAAATTGCGGGTCAAGAATTATTGACTAAAGATAAGGCGGGGTTGAGAATCAACTTTTTTGTGAGGTACCAAGTAACCGCCATTAAGAAAGCCTTGGCGGACAACAAAGATTTTGAAAAGCAGTTGTATGTGTTGATGCAATTGGCTTTGAGAGCTTTTGTGGGGAGTATGACGTTAGACGAATTGTTGAGCAAGAAAGACAGTATTGCTTTGGCTATTTTGGAGGAGGTGACGACTAAAATTAGTGCTTTAGGTTTGGAAGTTTCAGATGCTGGAATTAGAGATGTGATTTTGCCAGGAGATATGAAAGAGATTATGAATCAGGTTTTGGTGGCTGAGAAAAAAGCACAAGCCAACAGCATCATGAGACGGGAAGAAACCGCATCGACTAGAAGTTTGTTGAACACCGCCAAATTAATGGAGGAAAACGAAATGTTATGGAAATTGAAAGAGATGGAATACGTGGAGAAAATCGCCGATAAAATTGGAGAAATCACGATCTCTGGTGGAGGAAACGTTATCACACAATTGAAAGAGATTTTTGTGAAGTAGAAATTTTAGCCACAGATTAGCACATGTTTAGAGGATTAGCAAGAACTAATTCTTTAAAGATGTGCTGCTCTTTTGTGTGAAAAAAATCTGCGTAAATCTGCGTGCAAAAAATCAGCACGCGGATTCGGTAGATTTTCGCAGATTAAAATTTGGAAATTTATGTGATTTAATGCATTTTTGAATTTGTGTTAATTTGTGACCCGAGCGACAGTGAATAGACGAAGCAAATTTATATCTTTTCTAAGTTTACAACTCTTTGTCAAAGTCCGACCACTTTCTTTAAATCTGTGGTGAAAAAATACCGTTTTGCGTCAACTGAAAACCCCGTTTTTAATCCGCGTTTTGCTTTAGCAATCCGTTTCATCTGCATTCCATTTCTTTATTCGTCTGATGATTTAATCCTTTTTCACTATTTTTATAAAAAAAACATGAAAATTATAGCCTTTGGTGCCAGTACAAGCAACGATTCAAACAATAAAAAATTAGCAACCTATGCCGCTTCTCTCTTTGAGAACGCTACTGTCGAAGTATTGGATTTAAACGATTTTGCAATGCCGCTTTTTGATGTCGATATTGAAATGACAATTGGGCAGCATGTGGTGGCGCAATCTTTTTTAGATAAAATAAAAGCTGCCGATCTTTTGGTTGTTTCCATGGCAGAACACAATGGTAATTATAGTGCTGCTTTCAAAAACATATTTGATTGGGGCACGAGAATTAATGGAAAGGTGTTTCAAGAAAAGCCAATGTTGCTGATGGCAACTTCGCCAGGAGGTAGAGGAGGAGCAAGTGTTTTAGAAATTGCTAAAAATGCCTTTCCGCGATATGGAGCAATAGTAAAAGCAACTTTTTCATTACCTAGTTTTAACGAGAATTTTGATGTGACCAAGGAGACAATAGTTAATACAGAACTAGATAATGAGCTTAGAGGGATTGTAAGTCTTCAGTTCTAACAGAAACAAAAACATCTTGTTTTATTCTAATTTATTTTTGTCAATATCATTCTTAATAACTTTGAAGGGTCTTGCTTTTAAAATATATCGAGATATAGTATATTAGCACGAAATCCACAAAAATCAAATGTCAGATCAAAATCAATATACCGAAGATAATATTCGGTCACTCGACTGGAAAGAGCACATCCGTATGCGTCCTGGTATGTATATCGGGAAACTAGGTGATGGTTCTTCTCCTGATGATGGTATTTATATTTTATTGAAAGAAGTACTCGATAACTGTATCGATGAGTTCGTTATGGGTGCGGGTAAAACTATCGAGGTTAGTATCAAAGATAAAACGGTAGCAGTGCGCGATTATGGCCGTGGTATACCGTTAGGAAAGGTTGTTGATGTAGTTTCTAAGATGAATACCGGGGGTAAATACGATTCCTTAGCCTTCAAGAAATCAGTAGGTTTAAATGGTGTGGGAACTAAGGCTGTCAATGCCTTATCAAATTATTTTCGAGTAGAGTCAGTAAGAGAGGACAAACAAAAAGCAGCAGAATTTTCGGCTGGAAATTTGGTTCTTGAAGAGGATATCATCGACACTACAAAGCGAAAAGGAACTAAAGTTACCTTTATTCCAGATGAAGCCATATTCAAAAATTACAAATTCAGAAATGAGTATGTAATCAAAATGCTCAAAAATTATTGTTATCTCAATACGGGTTTAACAATTATCTATAATGGTGAGAAGTATTTTTCAGAAAATGGATTGAAAGATTTATTAGATGAAAATATTGCAATCGAGGATATGGTTTATCCTATCATTCACTTAAAAGGTGATGATATTGAGGTGGCATTAACGCACAGTAAGTCGCAATATAGTGAAGAGTACCACTCTTTTGTTAATGGTCAAAACACAACTCAAGGAGGGACACATCTTGTTGCTTTTAGAGAGGCTGTTGTAAAAACAATTCGTGAGTTTTATAACAAAAATTTTGAACCGTCGGATATCCGAAAATCGATAGTTAGTGCCATCAGTATCAAGGTTATGGAGCCTGTTTTTGAATCTCAAACAAAAACAAAGTTAGGTTCGACAGATATGGGTTCAGAGGCAGGAATGCCATCTGTACGTACGTTTGTAAATGACTTTGTGAAAAATAAATTAGACAATTTTTTACATAAAAATCCGGAAACTGCTGATTTGCTTTTGCGTAAAATATTGCAGGCCGAGCGCGAACGTAAGGAGTTATCTGGTATTCGAAAACTAGCCAAAGACAGAGCTAAGAAATCAAGTTTACACAATAAAAAACTCCGTGACTGCCGCGTACATTTACCGGATATAAAAAATCCAAGGTATTTAGAAAGCACACTTTTTATAACCGAGGGAGATTCCGCTTCGGGATCGATCACCAAGTCCCGCGATGTAAACACGCAAGCCGTTTTTAGTTTAAGAGGTAAGCCTTTGAATTCGTATGGGATGAGTAAGAAAATCGTTTACGAAAACGAAGAATTCAATTTACTGCAAGCAGCCTTAGACATCGAAGATGACATGGAAAACTTGCGATACAATAATATCGTAATCGCAACGGATGCCGATGTCGATGGAATGCACATTCGATTATTGCTAATTACTTTTTTCTTGCAGTTTTTTCCAGAATTAATAAAAGAGGGACATTTGTATATTTTGCAAACGCCATTATTTAGAGTTCGAAACAAAAAAGAAACGATATATTGCTACTCTGAGGACGAGCGACGTGCTGCAATCGAAAAATTAAAGCCTAAGCCGGAGATCACACGATTTAAAGGATTGGGAGAGATTTCTCCAAATGAGTTTCAGTTTTTCATAGGAGAGGACATTCGTTTAGATCCGATTATGATGGATAAAAACACGTCAGTTGAGCAATTACTCTCGTTCTACATGGGGAAAAACACACCAGACCGTCAAGAATTTATTATCAAAAACTTGAAGGTAGATTTAGATGTGATTGAAGAGGCAATTTGAGTAACGACGACAGCATAAAAGCATTTTACGAAATCAAAAACAAGTAATCAGATTATGCAATAACTAGATTATGAAAAAAACAGTTTTGATATTTTTTTCTATTGTAACGGTAACAATTTCAATAGTGATCTTTATCGATTTATCTAACGATCATGTAGAATGTGGGTACGATAGTAAAATAGTGCTAGATCAATATGGTAACACTGTAAAAACAGAAAAGCATATTTGTAAAGAAAAATACAACTTATAAAAAGATACTGAAATAAATTCAGCATAAATGAAAGACGACGAAGACGAAAACATCATTCCCGATAATGAAGACAATAGTGCCGAAGAGCACAATGTCGACGAAAACGCTGAGGATGAAGGTGCGGAAGAAATTATTAAGGTAGATGCCAGCAAATTTGAAGGCGGACATTTTTATAATAATACAGAAGAAGGAGATGGCAATGATACCATAACCAAAGTGACTGGAATGTACAAGGATTGGTTTTTGGACTATGCTTCCTATGTAATTCTAGAACGCGCCGTTCCTGCGATCGAAGACGGTTTTAAGCCTGTACAGCGACGTATCATGCATTCCCTAAAAGAGTTAGACGATGGTCGTTATAATAAAGTAGCCAACGTTGTAGGACACACCATGCAGTACCACCCACACGGTGATGCGAGTATTGGTGATGCTATGGTACAAATAGGACAAAAGGAATTATTGATCGACTGTCAAGGAAACTGGGGTAATATTTTAACCGGTGACGGAGCCGCAGCCTCGAGATATATTGAAGCTCGTTTGTCTAAATTTGCTCTTGAAGTTTTATATTCTCCTAAAATTACAGATTGGGGCGTTTCATACGATGGTCGTCGTGCAGAGCCTAACAATCTTCCAGTTAAATTTCCTCTACTATTAGCTCAAGGAGCAGAGGGAATCGCAGTTGGACTTTCGACCAAGGTTTTGCCTCACAATTTTAATGAGCTTATTGATGCTTCGATCAAAATATTAAAAGGAAAACCTTTTACCTTGTACCCTGATTTCATGACACAAGGAATTGCTGATGTGTCTAATTACAATGATGGAATGCGCGGTGGACGAGTACGTGTGCGTGCAAAGATTGCCCAACTTGATAAAAATACTTTGGTGATCACTCAGATTCCGTTTTCGACTAATACCACGACCTTGATCGATAGTATTTTGAAAGCCAATGAAAAAGGGAAAATCAAAATCAAGAAAATAGAAGACAATACTGCCGCCGATGTAGAAATATTGATTCACCTATATCCAGGCGTATCACCAGATAAAACAATTGACGCCCTTTTTGCTTTCACCGCTTGTGAGACATCAGTAGCGCCTCTAGGTTGTGTTATCGAAGACAATAAACCTTTATTTGTAGGTGTTTCGCATATGTTAAAAATTTCGACAGAGCGAACGCAAGATTTATTACGTCAGGAACTCGAAATACAGTTAGAAGAATTAAAAAATAAATGGCATTTTTCTACTTTAGAAAAAATCTTCATTAGAGAAGAAATGTACATTGATTTCAAACTATACTCAGACAGAGAAGCCTTGTATCAATACATGTACGACCGCTTTGTCCCATTCTCTAAATCATTTGTCCGAGACATTGTCGACGAAGATTTACAGCGTTTAACGCAAATTGCAATGATTCGTATTACTCGTTTCGACTCGGATAAAGCAGATGATTTTATTTCGAAACTCGAAGAGGAGATGAAAGAGGTCGAATACAATTTAGAGCACTTAACTGATTTTGCAATTGCTTACTTTGCTAAACTAAAAGAGAAATACGGTAAAGGTCGAGAGCGTCAAACCGAGTTGCGAATTTTTGATGATATCGAAGCGACCAAAGTAGTGCTTAGAAATACCAAATTATACGTAAATAGAGAGGAAGGATTCGTAGGAACAAGTTTGAAAAAAGACGAGTATGTCACCGATTGTTCGGATATCGATGACGTGATCGTTTTTTTACGTGACGGAAGCATGATGGTGACTAAAGTAGATGCGAAAACCTTTGTGGGTAAGGACATTATACACATTGCTATTTTTGACAAAAGCGATAAGCGAACGATCTATAACATGATTTATCGTGATGGTAAATCGGGTCCGTCTTATATTAAGCGTTTCAATGTATCAGGAGTGACCAGAGACAAACCGTATGATTTGACAAACGGAACAAAGGGATCACAAATTCTGTATTTTACCTGCAATCCTAACGGAGAAGCTGAGGTTATTACCGTTTTATTGCGACAGGTAGGAAGTATTAAAAAATTAAAATTTGATATCGACTTTGCTAAATTGTCGATCAAGGGTAGGGCTTCAAAAGGAAACGTTGCCTCTAAATATCCAATTAAGAAAATAGAAATTAAGGAGAAAGGAATTTCTACCTTACTGCCAAGAAAAGTGTGGTATGACGAAACCGTACAACGCTTGAATGTTGATGGTAGAGGAGAGCTTTTAGGAGAATTTAGACCAAGCGATAAAATATTGATTATCCAGCAATCTGGGAAATTAAAGGTTGTAATTCCAGAATTATCGACGCACTTTGAGTCTGATATGGTAGTGCTAGAAAAATGGATTCCTAAAAAACCAATCTCGGCTATTTATTATGATGGTGAAAAAGAGCGTTATTACTTAAAGCGCTTTTTAGTTGAAACAGAGAATAAGGAAGAAACGTTTATTACGGAGCATCCTAACTCTCAACTAGAAATTGTATCGACAGATTATCGTCCTGTGGCAGAAATTATTTTCCCAAAGATAAAAGGAGTACAAAAAGAAAGCATTACCGTAGATGTAGAAGATTTCATAGCCGTTAAAGGGTTCAAAGCACTAGGAAATCAGTTAACAACAGATAAGATCAAGCAAGTAAATATGCTAGACCCGTTGCCTTATGAAGTTCCGGTAGAAATTATTCCTGAGAAAACTACCAATCCAGACGATAACGATGATACTGACGTACAACTTGATGACGATGGTCAAGTAATATTATTTTAAATAAAAAAGCTCCCTAAGGAGCTTTTTTTATTTATTCTATTTCTATTTCTTGTTCTTGTTGGCTTTCATATTTAGAACTTCCACTAAAAGGGAAAACGAAATGGCAAAATACAAATAACCTTTGGGAACCGGAGTTACATGACTACCAAAAACAAGTGCGTCAGATAAATGGGCGCTCTCTGTTATAAGCATAAAACCAATTAAAATTAAAAAAGATAAACCTAATATTTGTATCGATGGATGCGTGTTTACAAAATTACCTACAGGAACTGCAAATTGCATCATAATCAAAACAGAGATTACTACGGCCGCAATCATGATATACAACGCACCAGGAACACCATTTGTCATTCCTACAGCAGTCAAAATACTATCAAATGAAAACACCAAATCGATAAGTATAATTTGAAAAATAACGCTACCAAATGATTTTGTAGCAGCCTTTCCCAGCTCTTTCTCTTCCTGTCCTTTTTCGTCTACTTTTTCACGAATTTCGTTCGTACTTTTATAAATCAAGAACAAACCTCCTAAAAGCAATATCAAGCTCTGTCCCGAAACTTTGGCACTTAACCAACTAAAGTTTAGTGTAAACCAAGGCTCCTTCATAGCAATCAGGTAGGAAATTCCTAAAAGCAATGTAATCCGCATAAACATAGCCAAAAACATTCCAATTTTAGTTGCTTTTTTTCGGCTTTCTACGGGTAATTTCCCAGTAGCAATCGAGATAAAAATAATGTTGTCTATACCTAAAACAATCTCGAGGAATGTCAATGTCAAGAGAGCAATCCAAGCATCAGCGCTGTAAAGTAATTCCATTTTGTGATAATTTAATTTTGTAGAAAAACTACTTTAGTTTGCAATTTTAGTAACCGTACCTCTTTGTTTTTGATCTGATCCTACCATCCCAAATTCAAAGTTATAGGTGTCTCCGGTAGTACTTAGTATTTTCATACCAATAGATTGCTCCTCGGCTTTATTTTTAGGATGCAATTTTTTCAACACATATTCGCAGTCACTAATCCATCTTATCGAGGCAGTATCAATTTTGCCCTCAAATGTTTCGATTTCAATGCTATCATTTCGTTCAAACAGCGTTGTTTTTTTAACACCATCAACCTCGTATTCAAATTTGAATTTACCGGTCTTAAAATCTTTACAGTTGTGTTCCTTGTTGTAGCATGAAACTATCAGGAAAATGAGGGGTAACAAAATAAGTTTTTTCATTTTTTTATTGGGAGCTTAATCCTGCTATTCGTTTCAATCTTTTTATCCTGAAAAAAATCAGGATAAAAAGGATTTTCACTGCTATCAGGGCTAGTTTATAATCGTTATCTTAATTTTTATTGTATTTTAATATCATATTTTTCTAATAAACCTGGAATCCCTTCTGCAGCAAACTTCGCTTTCCGCATCGGATTAAACTCGGGATCAATTTTATAATTATACGCACTAACAAAATTGACCTCTTTTAATTGTGTGTCACTAAAAATAGCGTTTTCTAGATTGCAATTTTCAAAAAACGAATTCGACAAGTTAGTCCCTATAAAACTCACTTCTTTCAAGGAACAAGAATCAAAAGTTGTTTTGGGCATTTTTTTATTGGCAAACGAAGAATAATCAAGAATGCAGTCGTTAAAACGTACTCCAAACATAAAATCAGCACAACTCGAAAATTCAATACCCAGTAACTTACAATTCGAAAAGTGAATAGTCTTTAAACTCGTGTTTTCTAATCGAGTCATAGATAAATTACAGTCTATAAACTCACAATCCATAAAACTATTATTAGAGAAATTGCTATTAGAGAAATCACAGCTTTTAAAAACACAGTCTTCGAACTCACGATTACTGACTTTCTTGTCTATAAAAACCACTTTGTCAAAAGTCTTTTGAATGTGAATGAGTTCTTCCATTAGTCGTTAAATAAACTTTTCATAATTATTTTCAATCCTTTATACATCAGGTACATTGCTCCTAAACAAGCAGCAATCCCTACGAATAAAATGAGATAATGCCACACGTTTTGTTGGTTCATAAAGGCATTGTAAATCAATGAAGGACCTATAAATAGTAAGGGCAAAGCGCCGGCTAAATATTTTATTCCTTTAGATAATAGCTCTTTATTGGTTCCCATGTTTAGAAGTATTTTCGATTTAAAAGTAAATTTTATTGTTTGTTGTAACTCGCTACCGCTTTTCGTACACTACCATAAGTCTCTAGTAATACTGATGCCTCTTGGTAATTTATAGGAATTTCTTCCATTATCATTTTCACGCCTCGATCTACAAGTTTACTGTTACTTAGCTGCATATCAACCATTTTGTTGCCTTTTACTTTCCCAAGTTGTATCATAGTAGCGGTCGATATCATATTAAGCACTAATTTTTGCGCTGTTCCGGCCTTCATTCTAGAACTTCCGGTTATAAATTCAGGTCCTACTACTACATCAACCGGAAATTGCGCTGTTTCAGATAACGGACTATTAGCGTTGCAGGAAATGCTACCAGTAACAATATTGTTGGCATTGCAAGTTTGCAAACCTCCTATAACGTACGGTGTGGTCCCAGAGGCTGCAATTCCTATTACGACATCATTTTTATTAATGTGATACTTTTGTAAGTCGATCCAGGCTTGGGTTGCATTATCTTCGGCGTTTTCTACTGCTTTACGTATTGCAGCATCACCACCCGCTATAATTCCATTTACCAAGTCAAATGGTACTCCAAAAGTAGGAGGACACTCTGATGCATCTACAACGCCTAAACGTCCAGATGTTCCTGCTCCAATATAAAACAATCGCCCGCCTTTTTTCATTTGTGCAACAACTTGTTCCACTAAAATTGCTATTTGAGGGAGAGCTTTTTCTACTGCAAGCGGTACGGTCTTATCTTCTTGATTAATATTTACAAGTAATTCCTGTATTGACATGGTTTCAAGATGCTCATATTTAGATGATTGCTCTGTGGTTTTTATGAATGCCATTATTGTTTGATGTTCAAAGTTTGCAAGTCTCAAAGTTACAAAGTTTTATCCTTTTGCAGCTTGTAAATGGCATAGATTTATTAGACTATTTCATCAAATACTAAGTAAGAGATGTGAGTAAGTGAAGCTCCTTGTTTTACTTGTCAAGTTTTATAGGCTGCCAAAAAAATCAGGGAAAGTATCTTGAGATCAACTAGCTCTTGCAGTTTTTAAAACAGCTTTATTCTCGACTTAGTTTCTCGTTGATTTAACCAAAGTTGATGTTGCTCTACACTAGATTATCGTTTACAAATGGGTAGTAAACAACCAAGACTGTATCTCATCTGTTGCCAGAAACGGAGCTATAATATTGCTATGGTTAAGATTCGTAAAAGTGGTGAATGTTATATCATTTGTATTAGCTAGTCTGTTGTATAAGGCAACGCTTTCATCCAATTTTATCGAAACAGGGAATGTATTAAAATGAGTCAGCTGCTTTTACACATTTAATGTTTCTACCTTCTCTTTTAAGTCGGCTATTAGGGTTTCAACAGTTGAGTAATCCTTAATGATTTTTATTGTAATTAGAGCTAGTGGTATGCCCACGATATTTGCAATCATTGCAGCAACAGTGCTTGTAGTTAATTCCTCAACTGAAGTAGCCTTCATTGAGTAACGAAATACAAATTGTCCTATTAGATTGTTTACAATCCAAAGCGTCCACCACCAACCTAAATTGTCTATGTTAAAGTTTCGAGGAATACTTATTTCCTTTTGTAGTAGTAATAGTTTCGTTCTCTGGTGTAATTCTTTCATGATGTGGTAAGGTCTATATAAGCAAATTATAGGAACAAACCAGCTTCCTGCGGCCCAACCTTCAGTTTGAGATAAATGAGTTGCTTGGAGATGAAGGTTATAGTATGCTCGCCTAAACCATTGAATGAATGTGATAGCCGAAATAATGTAAGTAACTAAATATACTATTCCTATAATTTGTTCCCTTGTATCATTTGCATTCGCTGTATCTATTGAAATTTCGCCCCCATTAGCGACGGTCTGAAGTAGATCATATTGTAAATATCCTGATATTAATGATATAATTTCAATTGTAAGTACGACCCATATTAATATAACGGCATTTTTTGCTCTTTGTAAGTTTGGTTTTAAATTTTCCATTTTTAAAGTGATTGTTGTTTGATATTAATGTGTGTAAGGTACTACAGTTGTTAGATAAATTTAGTTTGAAATTCAGAGTTTGCAAGTATTAAATTTAAAAAGTTTTATCCTTTTGCAGCTTGTAAATGGCATAGATTTATTAGACTATTTCATCAAATACTAAGTAAGAGATGTGAGTAAGTGAAGCTCCTTGTTTTACTTGTCAAGTTTTATAGGCTGCCAAAAAAATCAGGGAAAGTATCTTGAGATCAACTAGCTCTTGCAGTTTTTAAAACAGCTTTATTCTCGACTTAGTTTCTCGTTGATTTAACCAAAGTTGATGTTGCTCTACACTAGATTATCGTTTACAAATGGGTAGTAAACAACCAAGACTGTATCTCATCTGTTGCCAGAAAAGGAGCTATGATTTTATTATGGTCAAGATTAGTAAAAGTGGTAAACTTTATATCAGTTGTACTAGCTAGTCTATTGTATAAGGCAACGCTTCCGTTGTAAGGGTTTTCAAAATCCAGTGCCCCGTGTATCAACCAAATTTTTTTGTTTTTGTATCTTTTTAAATTGGAGAGATCTGGAACTGCGGCTATCGAAACCAGAGCAGCAAACTTATTGGGCTTCATAGTCATAAGATTTTGTGCTGTCGAAGCTCCCATGGAATATCCTATCAAATAGATACGTTTTTTATCAATATTAGGATATTTTTTTTGAAGATCCTTAATTAATTCCAGCACTTCAAAAACAGTATTCGATGGTGTCGAAGCTTGCACAGTACTGTCGTAGTTTGATGAACGTTTATTAAATTGAGGTGCCACAACATAACAAGGATACTTAGTATAGATCTCTTCTCGGAGCCATGTTTTTGCCAAAGGTTCTAATTGCTTTTCATTGTCATCACCTATTTTGGAAGAATTATGAAAAGTGATAACCAACGGGAACTTTTGCTTAAAATCATTGTTTCTTGGTGATAACAATCGATAAGGAATAGTTACTGCGCTATTTTTGAATGTCTTTTTTTCAAAAACTGATGTATTCAAATTATTCAATTGTTTTTTATTATCCACAAAAATGAGACTATCTACTTTACTTGTACGAAACTCCTGTGTTTGAGCAGAAGTTATAGTAACTTGGAAACTAAGAAGTAAAGTAATAAAATATGCTGTAAAATTGTTCCTTTTCATTTTTCTGCTTTTGGATTAAAATTTCAGTACAAAATTCAGAATATCTAAATAATAATGTTGAAAATCTTTTATGGTAAAATTTGGATAAATGATCGTATTTTCCACTTTAAAACGATCAGGCCTTTATGTTTATTTTTTTTAAGCATAAAAATGGGTAAGGAACTATTTCTGTTCTTTTACAATATATATCCAATTCTTAGATGTAAATAGGGCGTGTATTGCCCCCTGTTTGTTGATTCGTTATCAACGTTTTGCGAGCTGCCATTATAGTAGTTAGGTTTTAAGTATACCATTCTATAACCAAAGCCTATACCTGTTTCATAAGTAAATTTAGATCCAATTTGACGTTTCATTCCCCAAGTTGGGATGATAGACAAGTCGGCAGTTTTAGTAATAGCATCATCTAAATTCAAAACGAAGCAGTCAGGGTGATAACTTGTTTTTAAAGAAAGATAATTTGCACTATTTTTTGATGTTTTGTTTCCGTTAGAACTTCTTCTTTCTAAATTGTAATAATAACGTGGTTCTACTGTGACAACTGGTTGAAATATAAAATCAGCCCCATCATATTGATCTCCAACAAAAAAGTCGTGTTCGAGTCCAATTTCTGTTCGTAATGCAATTCTATTCGAAAGTCTAGTTTCGTTATTTACCCAAACTCCCGCAAATCCAGTTTGTAAACTAAAGAACGACTTTTCGACTTCTACTATTTGGCTATTAGCATTTAAATTTATTCCTAAAAGCACTAGAGCTACAATTTTTTTCATTTACCTGTTTATTTTACCTCGTTTTTTTACCAAAACACCTTCTTAGATAGGTTTGACCAATTGTTGGAGTCGTGCATTTTACATTCTATTATTTAGGATAAAGTTAAAAATTCTTACGAAACTTTAACGAGATTTTTTAAAAATTGGCAATCGTACAAAATGCTTTTTATCAATTGGTTATTGGTTTATTTTTATCATTCTTACTATTTTAGATGTGAAATTAGGATGGCTATTCTCGTGATGCATGCCAAATTAGATAGCGTCTTTTGTACCGAACCAAAATTCTATATCATCTGTTGAGAAACTTTTATTCTTTTATAAACTTTAAGGTGTTTCCATTATTAAATTTCAATAAGTAGATACCAATATTGAGGTTATAAGTATCAATACTTTCTTCATCAGCTACTGATCCTTTTGCTATTTCTTGTCCCAAAAGGCTAAAAATCGAATAATTTTCTGTTTTTTGTAATCCTGAGATTTGTATGAATTTTGTTGAAGGATTAGGGTGTATATTTAATTGAGTACTACTTGATTCTATATCTTTAATTCCAAGTGTAGATTCTGTTAATTGAAGTGTACTCTCTTTGATTATATTATAGTCAGCTAATGTTCGACCATTTTCAAGAATTACATCATTAAATTTTAAAACTTGATTTTTAGGGTCAATGTTTTCTTTGTCTTGAATTTTTGCTTTCACATTTTCTACAGTGTCATTAGTTTCGACCTCCAACGAGATTGTTTTTCCTGTTGGTATTTTTACAAATATTTGCATTGCTTGTACATTGAATGATAGAAATGTAAATAAGATCAAAGTGTAAATTTGTTTCATAATTTTTATGTTATTTTAATTTTAAAGTTATTCCAATAGAATAGGTCTGGAAGTTCGTAGCCGTTCAATTTTCGGCAAGACAAAAATAGGAATTATAAACCCTAATTCTCCCAAATTTCATATTAGCTTGAGTCGTGTCGTATCTGATCTTTAAATCCGCCAGTTCTTTTCAATATATTTTACATTCCATTTTCCATTTTTCTTTTCCAAATATATCGAATTTCCATAGCTATTGTCGTTATCCAGATAACAATCAAATTCTAAATAGGCTTTAGTGTTATCTTGGGAAAATATAGGAATAGAAAATTGGACATATTTTTTAGTCATTTTTAAATTAGTAGTTAATGCTACAGTTTTAAAATTGCGAGTGATATTTTTTGGAATTTTAAGTTCTCTTAGCATTTTATTTTGATTGAGAATATGTAGAGAATCCTTTTTTGAGAAAAATGAGTTATTAATTGGGTGAGAATTATAAATTTTTTCGATGCAAACTTCGCCTGGATTTGTAAAAGATTTTTCAGGAAACTTTACGATGGTTGATGTATTATTAGCTGTTGTGTTTTCAAAGCATTTTGCGTTAATATTATTTTTCTTTAAGTTTAAACATATCAGAAGGTTATTATCATTATCTAATTCTCGAACCATTTCTGAACCTTTTTCTTCGATTAAAGTTTTCAGAATATTGATCGATTCTTTTGTACGAATAAGTTCTTCGCTTTTTTCACTATTACAATTAGCAAAAATGAGTACGATAAGTAAAGTAATTTTTTTCATGTTTTTGGGTATGAAATAATATAGACATATTGGAATCATTGTGTTATTAGATTCTGTGGCAAAATAGAAGGAGAGGTGTTGCAACTCGTAAAAGTGGCGAACTTTGAGACCACTTATTTTCTTGTAAAGTAGAAGTTCTTACGAAATGTAATCGCTAATTTACCGTAAAACGCGCAATAGTGCTAAATGGATGTTAGGTACTGTTTTTCAGTATATTTCAATTGTTTTTACTAAATCATCATACTGCTTAGTGTTGTCTTCTTTTTCTGAGTCCATAAAAGTAATTTGGTAAAATTGATTCTTTATAGGAACGGCATATACTGTAATTTTAACTTTTTCTTCGCCAGTTTTGGCTTTTAAAGTATATGTGCAGATTGCTTTAACACATTCTAAGCCGTTAATTTGAGTTTTAACAGGGTTTGATAAATATTTAAAATCTGGGAATATTTTTTTTATTCCATTGTAACTTTCTTCAATCCCTTTCTTAAAATCATCGAAAGATATATGAGTATTTTTCCGCAAATTAACCTTTATAGTTGGAATAATTCCTGGAGTTGTTTCGATTGGATATTTATAAAATGTAACTACTTGAACAGTTCCTTTATTTTGTTCTAATAATTTATTTAGTGTTTCTGCATCAAGTTTTATTTGTTGTTTTATGTTTTCTAGAGTCTCTCCATTTTTTGCAACAATCCAATTTTCGGGTTGTTTGATGTTGAATCCTAAATTCTCGTTTTTAAAAGTGTTTTGTCCGAAACAAGTATTAACAATTGATAAAAAAAGAAATATTTTAATATTTTTCATCTTATATTTTTTTAGTTTTTTACCTACGTTATGCCGCTCTACTATCGCTGGAAGTTCGTAAACGATTAATTTTCGGCTTAACGAGAACTTGATGCGAGATAATTTGTGATAAATTCGAGCTAGCTTAAGACAGCTGTAACGAGTTCGCTTTTTTTTCTTCTAATTAATTTTCATTAGTTTTAAGTTTAGCGTAAATATCCAAACTTATAAATTTCCCGTTCTTAATTTCACAGTCTCTCATTGTACCTTCGGATTGAAAGTCAAGTTTAGCCATTGCGTTTTTACAATTAATATTTTCGGCTTCTACAAAGCCTTCTATTCTGTGAAGTCCGAGTTTGTTAAAACCAAAGTCACAGATTTGTGGCATTGCTTCTTTCATTATTCCTTGTCCCCAATAGTCGGGCAACAACCAAAAACCAATTTCAGCTTTTTTATGTTCCTTGCTTATACCGTTAAGTCCGCCTGCACCGAAAAATTTTTTATTGTCTAACGAACAAACAGCAAACCACATTCCAGTTCCACTTTTTTCAAGGTCAG
>CAXBGV010000016.1:0-16559 GCA_963975235.1 uncultured Flavobacterium sp.
AAAATAAAAAACGATAAGGTCCTTAGCCCTTACTATCAAAGGATTTGTGAGGTACTCTAATTAGACACAATAATTATTACATAACAAAAAATGAAAATCCTATAACATTTACAGTCTACATCAGTTCTACATTTGTCCCAGTCATCAGCACGGAAAAAACCCGAGAATGAAGACATCATAAATTATAAATAAAACGCAAATAGTATGAAAACTACAACAAAAATCAAAACAGTTCTTTTAGTAGCCATAGCTGCTCTATTTTCTAACACAACAACGGCGCAAGAAACAACAGCACCTTCAAATTACGATCAAGGATTTCGTTTAGGAGTTGGACTAAACGCTGGGTATGCAACCCAAGATCCTTATAAATTGGCATTAGGTGGAGATGTTCGTTTACAATATGATTTATCTAAAAGATATTCATTAACAATGACTACGGGTTACACGAACCTATTTGTAAGCAAATCAGATGCTATTCCTGGACAAGTAGCTGGAAAAGACCTTGGATTTATTCCTGCAAAAGCGGGTTTCAAAGCTTTTATTTGGAATGATCAATTTTATGTAATGGGTGAGGCTGGAGCTGCATTTGCAGTTTCTCATGGAAGCAATGGTACTTCATTGTTATTAGCCCCATCTATTGGGTATGCTACTAAATATGTAGACATCTCAGTTCATTATGAGCACTACTCTGACTTTGCAAAAATTAACAACAACGGAAGTACTGGTACAGGAGTAGGACAAGTTGGAGTTCGTTTAGCATACGGTTTCAAACTATAAAAACTAAGAAAATTGAATTAGTTAAAATTGAATTAGTTAAAAAGGGCTCTGAAATTTCAGAGCCCTTTTTTTATTCCTTCGTTAATTGATCTTTATACATACTAAAGTTCATTTTTATTTTATCATCCAATTCAGGTTCTTTTATATCCGTATATTTCTTCATTTCGTTCCATATAATTTCAGCAACAATGTAACGGCACATGTCTTTATCATCAGCAGGCACTACGTACCACGGCGCATTTTCAGTACTTGTCTTATTTATTGCCTCCTCGTAGTACTTCATATAATCATCCCAGCGTTCTCTTTCTTTCAAGTCACCTGCCGAAAATTTCCAGTGATGTTCCTCCTCTTCTAAACGTCTTAGTAATCTTTTTCGTTGCTCATCCTTACTTAAATGCAAGTAAAACTTCAAAACAATAGTTCCGTTTTGAGCTATATGTTTTTCAAAATTATTAATCTGCTCCATTCTATTCTCCCAAAACTCGGGCGTAATAGCACTAACCTCTTCAATACCTGGCAAATTCTCGTTCAAAATATACTCTGGATGCACGCGCGTTACTAGCACATTCTCATAATGAGTCCTATTAAACACCGCAAACTTTCCTTTTTCAGGTAAAGCAAGATAATGCCTCCATAAATAATCATGCTCCAACTCAGTCGAATTTGGCGTTTTAAAACTATACACCTCTACTCCACGCGGATTGAATTCCTTAAAAACTTCCCGAATCAAACTGTCCTTGCCCGATGTATCCATTCCTTGCAAACAAATCAAAACACCATATCGATTATGAGCGTACATCACATCTTGAAGTTCACTTAATTTTTTCTGAACCTTATCTAATTTATTCTCCTTATCATCGTCACTTGCTTCATTAAATAAATTCGTCGGTCTGTTTGCAAGCACAATAGTATCAGTAACTTTAAAATTTTCTGGATTTATAGATTTCATCGAATATCATTTTTAATTAAAGTAAATATAGTATTTTTGGGTAGCTATTTCCTGCTTTTCATGGCAATACTTTTCAAGTAATTGTTTTTTTCTTATGTCGTTGCAAGAGCTTCCTTTGGTCGCTTTCCATCTCCCAGAAAAAAATACAATTCCTTTTCAAAGTATTTCTATTGCAATCAGGGCTAAAAAAACGACAGCTTCATGAAAAACTTCACCTTAGAAATTTTATTTCATATCATTGGTATCGGTTCTGCATCGGGACTCTTTTATCAAAACAATTCCTTATTTGTTATTAGCGACAACAGTACTTTTTTGTACGAATATAATATTGCTACCAAAACTATCAACGAATATCCCTTATTAAAAAATCCTTCACAAAACATTGCAAAGCAGGACAAACCTGACTTCGAATCTATAACTCATTTTCAAGATACCTTGTACATATTTGGCTCTGGCTCAACTGACAAACGAAATACGATGATCGCCTTTGATTTGAAAACCAAACAAAAGACAAGCACAAACAACCTCACTGATCTCTATGCAGTAATGCAAAGTTTTGAATCAGTGCAGCCCCAAGATTTTAATCTGGAAGGAGTTATTTACACCGGAGAAGATTGGTATTTATTCAATCGTGGCAACGGCAGTAACAACAGAAACATTATTTTTACGCTGCATGCCCAAAAACTAGATCAGGAATTTAGCTTAATCGCTAACAACTATAAACTACCTAAAATCAAAGGAGTTCGCACTTCTTTTACTGATGCGATTGCAGTAGAGGACAAAATTTACTTTTTGGCCACAGCCGAAAAAACAATAAATACCTACGATGATGGTGAAATTTTAGGCAGCATTATTGGCAGAATTGATATGGAAACGATGAAAATAGATTTTACCAAAAAAATTAGCCCCAAAAATAAATTTGAAGGGCTAACTCTATATTCAAAAACTAAAGACAAAATTCAGCTACTACTCTGCGAGGACAAAGATACCGACGTTCTTGAAAGTAGTATCTATAAACTTACTTTAGACTTAAAGTAATCTTACGCTTTATTTGCTGCTCTATTTTTTTGCTCTTTCATTATGGTGCTTAAATGCGGTTGTACAATTTGTTGCATCTCCTCATCTGTAATATTTAAACTTTCAGGATCAGTAAGTAATTGCAGCCATGGTTTTGGTGCTTTGAAATCATATGTTCCAAAAACGATCACGGGTGTTCCTTTTACTTTTACCGTTTCGGCATCAGCAAGAATCCATTGATCAGCCCAGTCATAAAGGTAACGAGCATCGCGCTCTTGCAATCGCAAGCACGAGTGCGAAGCGGGATAACCCGGCAAACTATATTGATGAAAACCTACTCCTAATTTATTAGCAATATTATAATTCCATTTTAAATCCCACTCATCATTAAAGGTACTTGTGGTTTCCTCTGCTTTCCAATTGGTAAAAAATAACCCCGTCGGAGTTTGATCTTTTTCACGCCCCATATTTGTAGGTCCTGTACGAACTAACTGTCCGTTCTCATAAGCTGCAAATGTTTGAGAAGGATACGAAAACAAAATAATTTTATTCACCTCTTTCAAAGCCGCTACTTCAAGAGGAAAAGGCAAATAAAACTCAATATCACCTGTTAAATCCTTTGGAACTATGATCGAATCCATTTTTTTCAAATTCTCAGCATCTGTTCTATTTGTTGCATAAGCAATTCTTAAACTGATGCTATCAGCTTGATTTTTTACTAACCAATCTGCAGTATTTACTAAGGAGTATGAAACTTCCTTGGGTTGGTGACGTTCTATAACCTTAACAGGCTCAGTTGTTTCTATCGTATTTTTTGTTACTTCTTGTTTGCAGGAAACAAAGGCTGTTAGTGCAAAGCCTATAGCGAGTACATGTATTTTTTTCATAAATTTATTTTTTTGGTTTATAATTTCCCTTTTGTACGGTAATTAAATTCTCAACATCTGTAAGAGAAGTTTTTACCCGTAAAAAGTATACTGTAAATTTCCAAAATTGCTGTCAGTTTCCTGTTACGTAATTTTTAGATAATCTTACTAGATTGTAATACTGCTTAGCATTTAGTACTGGTATTTTTAACTTTTTAATATCATTTAAAAAAATCCAAAGGAGTAACTTTGCTAATCAATACTTAACTACAATAAAAATGACTGACTTAAAAAATAAAAATGCCTTAATCACAGGTGCAGGAAAAGGAATAGGAAAAGCGATTGCGCTAGCACTAGCTAAGGAAGGTGTAAACGTAATTTTAATAGCCAGAACTCAAGATGAAATTGATAATGTAGCTGCTAAAGCACGTGCACTACGTGTCAAAGCACTTGCAATTACTGCTGATGTTGCTGATATGACCTCAGTAAACGTTGCTGTTGAAAAAGCAATTGCTGAATTTGGTACCATAGATATTTTAATTAATAATGCCGGCATTGCCGCTTTTGGTAAATTCCTAGATCTTGAGCCTACTGACTGGGAGCGTATCATTCAAGTGAATGTAATGGGTACATACTATATGACTCGCGCGGTATTGCCAAACATGATTGAAAGACAATCAGGAGATATCATCAATATCTCATCGACTGCTGGTCTAGCAGGTAATGCATTAACCAGCGCATACAGTGCCTCTAAATTCGCCGTTCTTGGACTAACTGATTCGTTAATGCAAGAAATGCGCAAGCATAATGTTCGTGTTACTGCTCTGACACCAAGTACTGTTGCAACAGATATGGCCAAAGACCTAAAACTAACAGATGGTGATCCAGAAAAAGTAATGCAAGCAGAAGATATTGCTGAATTAATCATTGCTCAACTAAAGTTAAACCGTCGTGTATTTATTAAAAATAGCAGCATTTGGTCTACTAATCCTTAAATAACAACTCCATGGAAAAAAATTTAAGACAATTAATTTCGATAGAATTCGAAGATAAAAAAGAAATTTTTACCGGTTTCTTAATTGATTACTCCGATGATTGGATTTTGTTACGCAACAATCCTGTCGATTTTATCGTAGATGGTTATGTTTTACTAAAAAACAAAAATGTAAAAAGCATCCACCGTGACGAAGACCATGAATTTACCGAGAAAGTAATCCGACTTAAAGCAGTTAAAACTAATGCAGAGGATATCATCCCGATCAAAGACTTAGCCTCTATTGTAACTTATTTGGATAAAAAATATGGCATTTTTCAAATTTCAAAAAAATCATCTAAATCAGCTTACCTAGGAAAGTTAATCGAACTAAATAAAGAAGAACTAACAATTGATTTTCTAGATATAAGAGGGGAATTTGGCGGAGAATTGAGTTTTAATCCTGATAAAATAAGAGTAATTGAATTCGATACAGATTACATTAATTCTTTGCAACTTATAGTCAAAGACGAGGAAAAAAACTAAAAAACCCGGGCTCGCACAAACTTAGGAACATAAAAAACCATTAAGAAAAACATTTTTTTTCTTAATGGTTTTCTTTTTAAATCCTTCTCTATAAACTCGTGATAATTGCCTGCTATATTTTCACGATCAAATAAAAACACTCTACTATTTCATTTTCAAAACGTTCAATGCAATTTTTTATTGATAAGTTTCATGAAAATTTTCTTAGCTCTATACGCTCCGTTTGGGAACAGTAGTTTTCTATGCGCTACAAATTCAGTTTTTTCTATTTTCAATAAATTAAGTCCTATCAATAAAAGTAGTAAACACTCCAATCACTCCCTTTTATCTAATTATTAGGCCAATAAAAAAAAACATGCTACTGTTTTTTACTTCCGAAAATGACCTTTGCTAGATATTTCTGGAAAAAATAAATTTTTTTTTTCATCCCTCTTCCCAACCTTTTTGACTATTTTACTCTCTATACTAGTAAAGACACTATTGTGATAAACGAAAATCTAATATTAGCGTGTAAAAAAATGCAGCGAGACGCCCAGCGTCAGGTGTATGAACTGCTGTCACCCAAGCTATATGCAACTTGCAAGCGCTATTTGAAAAAAGAAGAAGAAATCGAGGAAGCTTTGGCGGATGCTTTTTTTATACTATTCACCAAGTTGGATCAACTCAAAGAAATTGGCGCTTTTGAAGCTTGGGCACGCAAGATTGCCGTGAACCAATGTCTGGCCACTATCAAAAAGAAAACCAACTTTAATATGTATTTGGACGATGTCAGCACTATTGCATTGCCGTTTACTGAGGAGGATACCCACCTTGAAGAAGAAGATTTATTGCAGTTACTCAACCAAATTCCAGACGGATGCAAAACGGTTTTCAATCTTTTTATTATTGAAGGCTACGGACACAAGGAGATTGCCACAATGCTTCAAATTTCTGAAGGTACCTCCAAATCGCAACTGAATGCGGCCAAAACCAAGTTGAAAGAATTAGTGAACAACCTGTATTACCAAAAATCAAATTAGTCATGGACAATCAAGATAAATTATTTAACCAAATCAAACAAGCTGCTCACCAAGCCGAGGATCAACCCTTTGTGGGCATGGATAAGGTATGGGCACGTGTGGATGAGAAACTAGACCAAGAAGCCTTGGCTACCAAAACTAAGGTTTGGAAAAAAGTGGCGATTGCAGCTTCGGTATTATTAGTGGTTTCATTGGGATACCAATTGACCAAAACAAACACAGCTGTTCCTGTAATTGAAAAATCGGTCGTGGTTCAAGAAGCGACAACCACCGAACCTACAGATAAAAAGATAGTGACCTCCACTTTACTCGATACTTTAAAAATTAAAAAAGCTATTGAAGAGCAGACTCAAGTCGCAACGACTACAGCAGCCCAAGAAACAGAAGCTGTAGCTGTTCAAGAGCCAAAACTTGAACTATCCGATAAGGCTATCGTACACGAAAAAGCGATTCTAGCCCGACAAAGTCAAGCCAAAAGTAGCAACCGTTTTAACCGAGGTACTATTTATGAAGCCAAAGAGGTAGAAAGTGCATATGAAACACAAGTCGCACCAGCAGCGGTAGCCGAAGTTCAAAAAGCACCTGCAAACAATGCGCCACTGGTAGTTATAAATGACGCTCTAGTCTCTAGCAAAAAATACAAATCAGTGATGGACGCCAAGAATTCATTAACTGATACGTATGAAAACGAATTGGAATCGCTAGTTGTGCTAGACGAACCACTCTATATTATAAATGGCGTTGAATACAGCGAAGAATCGTTGTTTGGGCAACATCCAACGAGTCCGTATGCGCCTTTGAGTAAACAAAAAATTGAATCACTCACCGTTTTACAAAATGAAAAAGCCATTGAAAAATATGGTGAAAAAGGTAAAAAAGGAGTCGTAATTATCAGTACTAAAAACGGAAAACCACTGCCGAAATAATTCAGAACACACAATACTAACATTCTAAAAAACAACATTATGAAAAGTCTAAAACTTCTTTCATTAGCCATAGCTATGCTTTTTTCGGTCCTAACATTTGGACAAGAAATTACGATTACAGGAACCATCACAGATGAATCACAACTGCCCCTGCCCGGCGCTAATGTGACAATTAAAAACACTAAAAAATCGACACAAGCAGATTATAACGGACACTACAGCATTACAGCCAAAAATGGTGAACTATTGGTTTTTGCTTATATAGGTTACAATTCGAAAACCATAAAAGTCACCAACCAAACAACAATAAACGTACAACTCGAGGCGTCTGAAGCCAGATTAGAAGAAGTAGTCGTCGTGGGGTATGGTATTCAGAAAAAAAGAGCGTTAACAGGAGCGGTTTCTCGATCTGTTCTTCAAGATTCAAAGAGTTATGCACCAAATTCGGTTCCCAATGCGTTGCAAGGGCGAGTTGCAGGAGTACAGATTACACATGCAAATAATTCGTCATCACCTGTAATCATTAGAGGAGCAGCCTCTGTCACTACGGCTCAGCCTTTGTATGTAGTGGATGGGGTTCCGTACACAAGCGAACCAAAATTAAATCCGCAAGACATCGCTTCGGTGGATGTTATAAAAGAGGCAAGTGCAGCAGCAATTTATGGTGCAAGAGGTTCGAATGGCGTCATAATCATTTCGACCAAAAACCAACAATACAAAGGTCTAACTGAAAAAGAGTTGAAAAAAGAACTGGACAAATTAAATATCAATCCAATAGCTGCACCAACTCCCAACCAAGAAGATTATGAGAGTTTTGTTGAAAACCAATTTGAATCACCAAAAAAAGCACCGCTGTCGACCTTTTCTATTGATGTGGACAATGCCTCTTATACCAACATTCGCCGTATGATCAATAATGGCCAAGCGGTACCCAAAGATGCCGTACGTATTGAGGAGATGATGAACTTTTTTAAATACAACTATCCACAGCCTACGAACGAAGACCCTTTTTCGATCAATACCGAATACAGCAACTGTCCGTGGAATCCAAAACACCAATTGTTGAAAATAGGATTGCAAGGAAAAAACATTCCCACGGATGATTTACCAGCGTCCAACTTGGTTTTCTTGATTGATGTTTCAGGATCCATGAGCGATGCCAATAAATTACCCTTATTGAAACAATCTTTTAAAATTTTGGTAAACGAATTGCGTAAAGAAGATAAAGTTGCCATTGTGGTATATGCAGGCGCTGCGGGCTTGGTCTTACCTCCTACCGCGGGCGACCAAAAGAAAATGATCCTGAATGCTTTGGACAAATTACAATCTGGTGGTAGCACTGCTGGTGGTGCCGGAATTGAACTGGCCTATAATACAGCAGCAGAAAATTTCATCAAAGGAGGAAATAACAGAGTCATACTAG
Organism: uncultured Flavobacterium sp.; assembly: GCA_963975235.1. Taxonomy (GTDB): domain Bacteria; phylum Bacteroidota; class Bacteroidia; order Flavobacteriales; family Flavobacteriaceae; genus Flavobacterium. The sequence goes on from CAXBGV010000016.1 coordinate 8,497, forward strand.
CAACCGACGGAGATTTTAACGTGGGAAGCTCTGCAAACAAAGACATGGAAACTTTGATCGAAGAAAAAAGAAAATCTGGTGTGTTTTTGACTTGTTTAGGATACGGAATGGGGAATTACAAAGACAGTAAAATGGAAATTCTAGCCAACAAAGGCAACGGCAACTATGCGTACATCGACAACATTCAAGAAGCCAATCGTTTTTTGAGTAAGGAATTCAAAGGTTCGATGTTTGCGATAGCCAAAGATGTAAAGATTCAGATTGAGTTTAACCCAAAACACGTGCAATCGTACCGCTTGATTGGGTACGAAAACCGAAAATTACGTCCCGAAGATTTTAAAAATGACGCCATTGACGCAGGAGAATTGGGGAGCGGACATACGGTGACAGCGCTATACGAAATCATTCCAACCGGTACCGAAAGTGATTACGTGGCGTCTGAATTGAAATATTCTCAAACAACAACCAATACTTCTAATTTTAGCAACGAGCTGGCTACTATTAAATTTAGATACAAAAAACCAGAAGGCGAAAAAAGCATCGAAATGGTGACCACAATAGCAAACCAAGTTGCAAAAAATGCATCGGCTGATTTTAAATTTAGTAGTGCCGTGGCTTGGTTTGGATTGAAATTAAGAGATTCAAAATTGGTTTCAAACAAAAATGCGGCAGCTATTGAAACTTTGGCAAATGCGGGATTATCTGATGATAAAGGTGGCTACCGCGCTGAGTTCATCCGATTAGTTGAGGCAATTCAGTAAGAATCACTTCCTATTTCTAGTTCTTTAAACTCCAACTTTAAAAATAAGGTTGGAGTTTTTATTTAATAGTACCGCAAACGGAAAATAAGTATCGAATAGCCTTACTTTAGGAAAAATATAATTGTAAGGTATTTTTTAATTTAAGATATTTACCGTCTTATAAACTTACACATAATGAAAAAAGCCCTCTGTCTTGTTGTCCTAATTTTTTCAACTTTTACCTACTCACAAGCTCCTGTAAATTACAGCAGTATTCTTGAGCTTCTTCTCAACAACAACCGAATAGAAGCACGCAAACAATTTGATAAACAGTTTTCGAAAACTAAAAATACCAATATCGATTTACTCCTCTTGGACGCCTACATTGACGAGGAAATGGGGAAAATGTTTTTTGACGAATCCTTTCTTAAAAGCATTGAAAAATTACCAAATGCTTCCTATTACATTACGCCGTTAATGAATGAGAGTTTAGTGTTAAACGATATAAAAGCAGAGTCGCATAATGCACTTTCATATACAAAAATTGATTTTTTATCAAATTCAAATGCATTTAAAAACTTACCAATCGTACAGTACCGAAAAGGTTTTTATGAATGGCGACGTAAAATGTATGAACAGTCTAAAGCTACATACAATAACATCAATACGATAAAAGAATGGCAGTTTTGTGGTGTATTCGAAAGTTTAAACAGCAGTGGACTCGATGTGGACTATGAACCGGAACATTATGCCAAAAATGATAAGACATTTGATGCCAATAGTAATGGCTTTGTTGGTTGGTATAACCCAAAAAATAAATCTGAGAATCCCTATTATTTCTTTTCGAATGAAGCACAATATGGAAGAGGAATTATTTATGCGCAAACTTTTATAGAATCAAAAGAAAAAAAAGACTACCTACTAAGTTTTGGTAGTAGCCATGGTATAAAAATCTTTTTGAATGATAAGGAAATTTACCTGAACTCAGATATACTCAAAACTAATTTTGATGCTTATACAATTCAAGTACCATTGGAAAAAGGAGTAAACAGATTGGTCTTAAAGTTAGAAGTAGGCTTTGACAACGACTATTTTAGTGCTCAAATAAAAAACAACGATCAGTCACCAGCTTCTGACCTGAGCTTTTCAGCACAATACAAGCCCTATAACATTGCTAAAGAAGACTATCCAGAAACAACAGAAGTACCCTTGGATTATGAAGTTTACTTTAATCAATTAGTCAAAAGTGAACCCACCAATATCTTGTACAAATTATTGCAATTTAAGGCATACATGGCAAACAATAAGCGCGTACAAGCGTATGATGCGATAGAAGAATTGGAAGTAAAATACCCAAACAGTTCCTTCCTAGCGGGATTTTTGACCATCTATTACAACGCCATGGACGATCATGCTGAAAAAATAAGTGAGATTTTAAAAAATATAGAAAACAAAGATAGCGACCACTACTTTAATGCGGTACAGAAATTGGTTGATCAAGAGTGGTTAAAAAATGTCCCATTAAAGGAACTAGAGAAATTTAGAGATAAAACGAAACAGTACAAACAGGAGTATCTTACAATCATGTACAACTTTATTATTGCCTCTCGCAATTCTGATGTAAACGGCATGTTTGCTATGTTAGAAAAAATCGATCAAGCAGATTTTCAAAACGAAAACATGCGAATGCTAACGGCTGGACTTTATCTTAAGTTGAAGAATGACAAAGACAAATATTTTTCTATGTTGGATGAAATGGAAAAAACCAAAGAGATCTATGAGGTAGATGATTTGTTGCTTAACTATTACAGCGATCTAAACAATAAGGAAGCTGAACAGGCTATTATTGATAAAAGAACTAAACAATATCCTCATTATAATCACATTCGAACAAAAAAAATAAATAAGCTCATTCAAGAAAATAAATACGATGAGGCGATGCTATTGTTAGATGAAAATCTAGCTAATTTCCCCTATTCATTTAAAGACATGGGAGAGAAAGGAAATGTGTACAGCTTGCAAAAGAAAAACAAAGAGGCTGAAGTATATTTCAAAAAATCACTGGTACACAATTCAAACAACGAAAGCTTGAGAAAGCAATTATACGACTTGACCCGCACACCAGATGAAATAACTGAGTACGGAATCAAAGATTTATACAAAATTGCAAAAGAAAGAAAGAACCCAGCCATAACTAGCGATTACGGCGTTTCGGTTTTATTAGATGAATACATTGTAAACGTATTGCCTGAAGGTGGACAAAAATCAAGAGTATCTTACCTGTACGAAATAGTTTCTGAGAAAGGAATTGAAGAGTTAAAAGAATATTCAATAGACTACAGCAATTCAGTTTTAAAATCGGAAATCATCAAAGAAGATGGCAAACTTGTACCCGCTGAAAAAGGTGATGGTATCCTTGTTTTTCCAAACTTGAAAGTCGGTGACATTATATGTGTGCAATATGAGAACTTCAATAATGACACGGGCCGTTTCTACAAAGATTTTAATGTATCAAATAACTTCAATAGTTCGTACCCTTCAAAAGAATCTGTTTTTATGTTGATTGCTCCAACCAATTTAAAATACAATTTAGCTCTTACCAACGGAGATCTAGCACCGACAACCAAAACTGTAGGTACAAAAACGATCAAAACTTGGAAAAAATCAAACGTTACAGCTTTACCTTTATTAGAAAGCTATGCCCCAAATTATAGTGATTTGACCAATAAACTGCAAATTGCAACCATCAAATCATGGTCTGAAATCTCCAATTGGTATGCCGATTTGGTAAAGAAAAGCATGAAAGTAGATAAAATTACGCAAGATACTTTTGCACAAATCTTCCCTCAGGGTTCAAAAGGACTTTCACAGGACGAAATTGCGTTAAAAATATATACCTATATCGAAAGTAACATCAATTACAGTTCACTAGACTTTAGACAAAGTGGCCACATTCCGCAAAAACCTTCAAAAACGATTACTACAAAATTAGGCGATTGTAAAGATGTTTCGACCTTGTTTGTTGCGCTTGCCAATATGGCCAACTTACCTGCCAATTTGGTATTAGTACTGACTAATGATAATGCTGCCAGTGCTTTGAATTTGCCTTCAATTAATTTTAATCACTGTATTGTAAAAACACAAATTGATGGTAAAGAATATTTTATTGAACTGACCGACAAATATTTACCCTTCAAAGCGCTTCCTATAACGCTGTACCAAGCGAAAGCTCTAGTAATCTCTTTTGATAAAGAAAGTAATGAAAGATCAAAGTTAATTTCGATTCCATTTGATAATGCGATTAAAAACATCAATAAAACCTCCACTACAGTAACGATTACTGAAAGCGGAAAAACGTTTAATAACAAACATTTTATTCAGGGTGCTAAAAAGAGTCACTACAACGAAATGTTCTCTGATGCCACAACTGAAGACATTCGGAAAAAAGAATTTGAGGGTTTTTACAATGGTCAACTAAGCAAAGTAATTAGTTTACAATCTGTAAAAAATGTGACTAAATCCTTATTTGATCCACAATTAATTTACGAAAGCACCTTTACTACGCCAGACGTTTTGAAGAAAGTGGGTAATATTAGAATTGTTGACATTCCGTTTATTGACAAAGCGTATTCTAGAGATATCATTTCGTCAGAGAGTAGAAACTATGATATTTGCTACTACAACTATGAAATTTATGATGCTTATGATACCGAAATTATCTTAAATATACCCGATGGTAAAACATTTTCAGATGTTCCTGAAAATAAAAAATTGAGCTTTAAAGGCCATACTTTTGAAATTCAATTTGAATTACTGACAAAAAACTCCTTGAAAGTTACTCGAAAAGTGAACACCCCTTGGGAAACCATTACCACCAAAGAGTATCCTGAGTATAAAAAATATGTAGAACAAGTTATTGAACAAGAAGAACAAGTACTTGGCTTTAAATAAAATTTAGTATTGGTATCCGATCACAAAAAAAGGTTCAGTTTGTATAAAAACAAACTGAACCTTTGTGATTTAGAAGTCTTGCAAGCGCTGATTTTATGCAAGTTCCTTAAGTGCAAATTCTGTTCGAACTGCACCATCTTCATCAAGATGTGTCAAATTTACTTTTTGTAAGGTGTTGGCCAATTCTGGATTCCAAGGAGTTTTTACTTTTACATAATTTTCAGTAAAACCGTGAATGTAACCTTCTTTATTTTCACATTCGAATAAAACTGTTCTTTGTGTTCCCAACTGACTTTCATAAAAAGCACGACGTTTTTTCACAGACAAACTACGAAGCATTTTACTACGCTTGGCACGCACATTGGCAGGAACAGCTCCTTCCATTGCAGCGGCTTCGGTATTATCTCTTTCTGAATAGGTAAAAACATGTAGATAAGAAATATCCATTTCATTCAAAAAGTGATAGGTTTCTAAGAAATGCTCATCTGTTTCACCAGGAAAACCAACAATCACATCCACACCTATACAAGCATGAGGCATTACTTCGCGTATTTTGTTCACGCGTTCCGTATACACTTCGCGCTGGTAACGACGTTTCATTGCTTTCAAGATAGCATTACTACCCGACTGCAACGGAATATGAAAATGCGGTACAAAAGTTCTACTTTTCGATACAAATTCGATAGTTTCGTTTTTCAACAAATTAGGTTCGATAGAGGAAATTCGTAACCTTTCGATTCCTTCTACTTCGTCAAGTGCTTCTACCAATTCTAAGAATGTATGTTCGTGTTTTTTATTTCCGAATTCTCCTTTTCCGTAATCACCAATATTCACTCCGGTAAGAACAATTTCTTTGATGTTTTGCGCGGAAATATCTTTTGCGTTTTTCAACACATTCTCCAATTCATCTGAACGAGAGATACCACGCGCTAACGGAATCGTACAGTAGGTACATTTGTAATCACAGCCATCTTGCACTTTCAAAAACGCACGAGTTCGGTCACCAATAGAATAACTGCCTACATAAAAATCGGCTTCGGCAATCTCGCAAGAGTGCACCTCACCCATATCATTTTTACTCAAATCATTGATATAATCCATGATTTTGAATTTTTCTGTAGCACCAAGAACCAAATCAACGCCGTCTACAGCTGCCAATTCTTCTGGTTTCAATTGTGCATAACAACCCACTGCAGCTACAAAAGCTTTGTTGTTGAGTTTCATGGCTTTCTTAACCACTTGTTTGAATTGCTTGTCGGCATTTTCTGTAACAGAGCAGGTATTTATAACATACATGTCTGCGACGTCTTCAAAATCTACACGATCAAAACCTTCATCTTGAAAATTACGTGCAATTGTTGATGTTTCTGAAAAGTTCAGCTTACATCCTAGCGTGTAGAACGCTACTTTTTTTCTGTTTTCCATATGTAGTCACTAATAATGAAATCGTTGTCAAAAATTAGCGTGTGCAAATTTACGAACAATATTCTTTAAAATAAAATGAATAATTAGGCTCATAACCACTTATCAAATAGCTATTATACATTATATCCTTTTGACTGACAAATCATTAGTCAGCTCAAAAAAGTCCTAAATAGCAGATGAGTATCATTTCTATTTTCTTACTGCGAATAAATGCCTAATTCATAAAAAAATAAATAAAATACACCTAATCAATACCTTACTCCCATAACTCATAAAGAAATCAAACAAAAGAGAAGAAAAGTGTATCTATTTCTTTCTGTTTGCTGTTAAAAAAATGCTTATTTTTGCAGTTATAAATTAGCATACCTAAACAAATCCGAACAGCTCATAATTCAGTCAATACGCACCTATGAAAAATCTATTCCTTACTTTCTTATTGTTTTTTTCTGGTATTACCATTTTACAGGCACAAACTAATAATATAACTTCATCAAATCCTTTTCCGGCCTTAAACGTATTAACGACTTGGGCAGCATACAATTCGCAAATAAAATTTGATTTAGAAATTAGAAATTTAGGTTTTAAATTTGAAGAAAAAGTAGCGGGTACTGCTGCAACTTCATATACTTATGTTCGTAAAACGACCGTAAGTGAAATTAATTACACAGATCGTATTGTCTATAAAATTGCCAACGATAACTCAGCGAGTATTATTTCCTTGGTTACGGCCTCTACTGATTTAGTTAGTTTTTACACCCCTCAGTTGCAGTATTACAAAAGCGCAAAATGCCAGAACGAAATGGCTAAAGACACCAAAACAACTTGTTCATGCTATGAGAGTGCTAATTTTTCGGTAGATCTTTGTGACGAAAGAGTAAAATTGACCATGGGTGATGGAAATAAATATTTTCTTTCTATCTCAAAAAAATAAAGGATACTATTAATTCAAGATAAATCTTCTGACAACTTCTGCTACACCATGATCGTTGTTTGAGGCAACAATAACATTTGCTTTATCTCTTAGGTGCGCATCGACGTTATCTACCCAAACACCAAGGCCTGCATACTCAATCATTGATAAATCGTTACCTGCATTACCAACTGCAATAACCTCTGATTGCAGAATATTTAGTTTATCTGCTAGGAATTTCACGCTAGCTCCTTTATCAATTCCGTTTTGTGCTACTTCTAGAAAAAAAGGTTTAGACATGCATACACTTAAATGTGGCATTGCTTTTTTTAAATCCTGCTCTACAGTTTTGAGATAAGAAGGTTCTTCGAGTAAGATACATTTTACGGCAGAAGATTGTACTGCAGCTTTAAAATCACTTACTTTATGGTGTTGTAGCCCTGTAATATTTAGTTCTACATCAATATATTCTGAACTAGTTTCGCTTACTACTTTGCCGTCTAAATAGGTTATAATATGCGTTTTATGCTTTACGCTATATTCGTATAACTCATGAATTTGGTCTTGAGTTAACATTTGCTCAAATACAATTTGGTTGTTCTTTAAATTGGTAATTACAGCTCCATTGTACGAAATAATATAAGAGTCGTCTAAACCTAATTCCTTAGCATATTCTGTCATAGCTGGGGTTGGTCTTCCAGAAGCAAGAATTACAAGTACTCCCATTTCTTTGGCTTTAGCCAACATTACTGCATTCTCATCTGAAATTTTATGGTCATCATTCAACAAGGTATCATCCATGTCTAAAACCAGCATTTTATATTTCATATTTTCCACTTTACTGTACTAACAAAAAAAAAGAAACCTTGACGTTTTAAGACATCTGTGGTTTCTTATTGTAATAGTTTACGTTTATTTTAAATACTTAATCTAAATTCTTCGATTACAGGATTTACCTTTGCAAATTCTGTCTCTTGAACAAATAATTCGACTGCTGATCCTGAGGTACCAAAACCTGCTAATCTAGCCGATTGAAT
>CAXBGV010000017.1:0-16487 GCA_963975235.1 uncultured Flavobacterium sp.
GGAAAGTGGATTAATACGATTGCAGTAAAAAACAGTACTATAGAAACCGAAAATGAAACACACCTTGAAATATTTTTTTAGCATTTGCTTGATTTTCTGTTTTTTAGCCGCAGCAGCGCAAGAGAAACCAGCACCTAAAAACACTACAAACTCAGAAGGAATCCTTCCTGAAGCTGCGGTTAGCAAGGCTGCTGTAAAAACGGCAAGCTCGGTAGTAGATAGTATTCCTGTAAAAACAGATCGCTATGGCTTGCGTGTAGGAATTGATGTTTTTCGTTTGGCTCGTGGGTTATACGACAAGGATTATAAAGGTGTTGAAGTTGTAGGTGATTATCGATTGACAAAAAAATATTTTTTGGCGGCCGAATTAGGTAATGAAAACAAAACTACTGATGACGATCGTTTAAATTTTACCTCCAAAGGATCGTACCTTAAAGTAGGGTTTGATTACAACGCTTATGAAAACTGGTTAGACATGGAAAACGTAATCTCGATAGGTATGCGTTACGGTTTTAGCACTTTTAGTCAAGATTTGAATTCGTTTAAAATTTATAATGCTAATCCTTATTTTGGAGAGAAACCTGCTTACCCCTCTACAGAGCGTTATTCAGGGCTATCTGCAAGCTGGATTGAAGTAGTTGCTGGGATAAAAGCCAAAGTTTTTAATAACGTATTCATGGGTTTTAGCTTGCGACTGAATCAATTAGTAACTAATAAAAAACCCGATAACTTCGATAATTTGTACATCCCTGGATTTAACAAAACCTATGATGGTACTTTTGGAGTTGGTTTTAACTACACCGTTTCTTATTTTATTCCTATTTATAAAAAGAAAATAAAACTAGCACCAATAGCTAAAAAAGAAGCTCCTAAAAAATAATCTTGCTTATCGCTTGAAACAAAAAACCGCAAATCCAAAATTGAATTTGCGGTTTTTTTATTGTTCTCTAAATTGTTTTAAACTAAGCTGTTTTATAAAAAGTGAACTACTATCCTATTTCTTTTAAACCTTTAGCAAAAACCCATTTCATGTATAATTTCTCTCCGTCTTTGGTTTTTACGGCTTGGAATTTTGGTGCTAAAAAAGTACCTATCACAAAGGCAATAAAGGGAACCCAAAAACCAGTTAGACCAGTGTAGCTAGCTACTAAATAACGTGCTAAAATAAACAATGATGCAAAGCACCCTAGTTGGTATAAAAAAGCTCTTACTTGTAATCGTGTCATAGTATTAAGTCTTAAAGTTAGTTAAGTCAAATGTAGAAAGTCAAATATCAAAAGTCGGGAGATAAAATAGTCTTTATAATTATTGTCCATTCCTGACCTTACACGATAATTATTCTCATTCTTCTTATTTGTATTTCTACCTAATTATTTTATTCTATATCGCCTTCAGTCACCTGAAACTTGGTACGCTTGCTTCCTTCGTACATTTCGTATTTTACTAAACGTGCTTCGATACTAGCATTAAATAATTTAATTTTTCGAGAAGGTCTAAGTCCAACAAACTTCAAGGCGTCAAGATTTCCTGTAATAAACCAAGAGTTAGTACCAGGATAATTTTTCTTCAAGGTATCACCTATACTTTTGTAAAACTCCTCCATATGAATGTCTAAACGCTCATCATAAGGCGGGTTAAAAACCATGTGCAGTTTCCCTTCGGTTGTTTTCTCCGTATCAAAAAAGTTCCTTTCTTCGATCTTTATGTATTCGTCTAGGTTGGCATTTTTAATATTGTCCTTCGCTTTCTGTACTGCCGATGGTGCTTTGTCATAACCAGTGATGGTATGATGAAACTCACGAACTCTCTTTAGCAAACTAGTGGTGATATTATCAAACAACTCATTATCCCAATCGTGCCATTTCTCAAAAGCAAACTCTTTGCGGTTAATGTTAGCTGGGATATTACAAGCAATCATTGCTGCCTCAGCTAGGAAAGTTCCTGACCCACACATAGGATCTAAAAAATCACCTTGTCCGTCCCAACCCGAAAGTAACAACACCCCTGCAGCCAAAACTTCGTTTATAGGTGCAATATTAGTAGCTGTTCTATACCCACGTTGGTGCAATGAATTACCCGAAGTATCTAAAGCAACCGAAACTTGGTCTCTATCAATATGAATGTTTATACGTAAATCAGGGTGTACTTTATCAATACTGGGACGTTGCCCTGTGCGTTCTCTAAACTGATCCACGATTGCATCCTTACATTTTTGAGACACAAATTCGGAGTGATTAAAGTTATCTGAATGCACCGTAGCATCAATCACAAACGTTTGGTTAGCATTGATGTATTTAGACCAGTTCACGCCCGCTACTCCTTTATATAAAGCTTGTTCATTATTTGCCTTAAAAAAATAGATAGGTTTCAATATTTTTAGTGCGGTGCGCAACGATAAGTTGGCTTTGTACATAAATCCTTTATCCCCCTTAAAGCTCACCATTCTTACACCCTGCTCCACGTCTTGCGCGCCTAGCATTAGTAATTCCTTTGCTAATATTTCTTCAAAACCGTAAAAGGTTTTGGCAATCATCTTAAAATTATTTTCCATTTTGTTTGTGTCTATTGAAACAGCCCTATTCCTGTTTCTAGTTTAATTTGCTTTAAAAAATAACACTACCTAGCTTAGATTCACTTTGTATCTACAGCTGATAGTAATTTTTCTGCAAAAATACACTAAATTTGCCGGATAGAATAAATTGAAAAAGATAAATGTCTGAAGAACAAAAACCAAATGCAATAAATCCGGAACAACCAACAGAAACTTGGTTTAGTTCTTGGTTCGATACGCCGTATTACCACATTCTTTATAAAGAACGCAATTATAGAGAAGCTCAGGTTTTTATGGATAACATCACCCACTACCTAAATTTACCTGAAAAAGCAAAAGTTTTGGATCTAGCTTGCGGTAAAGGGAGACACTCTATTTATCTGAACCAATTGGGGTTTGATGTACTTGGCGCCGACTTATCTGAGAACAGCATCACCGAAGCACAAAAAAATACCAATAGTACCTTACACTTCAAGGTACACGACATGCGTGAGCCATTTGAGGAGAAATACGATGCCATTTTTAATTTATTCACCAGTTTTGGTTACTTTGAAAACGACGAAGACAATCTTACTACGCTAAAAGCCATCAAAGAGAGCCTTTCGGATTATGGTTTTGCAGTAATTGACTTTATGAACGTCAATAATGTGCTAGACACGCTCGTGCCCGAAGAAACTAAAGTAGTCGACGGAATCACCTTTAACTTAAAACGCTACCTAAAAGACGGCCACATAATCAAAGAAATCGCTTTTGAGGACAAAGGCAAAGACTATCTTTTTTTCGAAAAAGTTAAGGCGCTAACCCTTCAAGATTTTGAAACCTTGATGGAAGAAGCGGGAATCTACCTGCTGGATATTTTTGGGGATTACAAGCTAAAAAAATTCCACAAACTAGATAGCGAGCGCTTAATTTTAATTTTTAAGTAACAAAGCACTCAGCACAAACATTTGTTTCGATACTAACGAGTCAAAATACAACATGAATTACCTTTTACCCTTACTATCAGTACTACTAGGTTACATCATTGCATCGGTATTAAAACCAAAGAATAAAACCAACCTAAAGTTATTATTAGCTTTTAGTGGTTCGTTTTTGTTGTCATTAACCGTAATGCACCTGCTGCCGGATGTATACGAGAGTAAGGACCAAGCCATAGGGATTTTTATTATGCTTGGAATATTGTTCCAAATCATCTTGGAGTTTTTTTCAAAAGGGGCCGAGCATGGTCATGTACACGGCAAAGAGAACATGAGCCACATTCCGTGGTTGTTATTTATTAGTTTATGCATCCATGCCTTTCTCGAGGGCTTTCCAGTAGGACATCATGATGACAATCTAGCCATAGGAATCGCCATACATCATTTACCTATCGCGATAATCCTAACCACATTTTTCATTAACTCACAGCTAAACACCAAAGCTATTTTTGCTTTTATGGTGACCTTTGCAGTCATGACACCTCTAGGTACTTTTGTGTCTGACTATTCTCCGGTTTTAAACCAATACACCACCCAAATCACCGCTGTGGTCATCGGAATCTTATTTCACATTTCGTCTACCATTATTTTTGAAAGTAGTGAAGGACACAAATTTAACATCGCCAAGGTTTCTATGATTATTCTAGGAATACTATTGGCCTACTTTTTATAAAATTTGGGCGTGCCCCGCGAAAAAGCGGGTCGGGCTATGCGCTACAATCTTTTATTTTTTTAAAAAAATAAAAGGATTTTCGCTGCTATCCCTCACGCGAAAGCCTGCTCGATTTCTTAAATAAAAAAGACAGAAAAAACTTAGTATCAACTAAAAAAAATCAGAAAAAAGGTGTATATTTGAAATAATATACAAGTTATAGCCAATACACCAAAAAACGAAAGAGAAATTTGAATTTAAAGTTAATTATGAAAAAAATATTCTTAATGGTTTCCATTCTTTTTATTCTGTCTTCATTTACTGAAAATAGTCAAAAAAAAGGACTGAATTATACTTTTAAAAAAGGAAATAGAATAATGAAATTGGAATTTGATACAAATAACAAATATTTAGAGTTAAATAAAACTACTACATTAAAAATTTCATTTGAAAATATTTCCGTAAATAGTTTCAGTATTCACGGTGTTGGAATCCAAATATCTGGAGGAGGAAAAAACTTTACAAAATGCAAAATTCATCCAATCGAAAAATATCTGGTTAATAAAAACCTAGAAATTTCTTTGTTTGAAGACAGAAACGGAAAAAAGGAATTATTTCGCAAATTTTTTGTGCCAGTCAAAGTTGAATAAATAAAGTACTGGCTATAACAGCCATTTAGCAATATTGCGAGTTTTGCGGTAAATTGACATTTACGCTTCGCAAGATTATTTATCTTTAACGGAAAATAAACGGTCACGAAGTTCGCAACATAGCTAAGTGGCAAAACGTTGGCGGAAAGCTTATGAAAATAGTGCTAAAAAGACAACCGAATAATGAAAAGCAAACATTTACAAAGAAGATAAAATGGCAGAAATTCCACTGAAGAATCAAATTATAGATTGGTTGAAAGAATGTAGTTATTGGTTTCAATATTCTGGTAATAGAATTCTAGAAGGCGAAAACATTTCTGATGAACTAGTAACTTCAACGTATAATTTATTTAAAGAGGATTTCAATTTAAAAACTATTGAAAATGAAAGAACAGAAATCATATATAATGAAATTTCAGTTGTTTCAACAACAGCCGTACAACATTTAGAACTCCAAACAATTAAGGAAATTGAAAATGTAAATGCACTTGCTAGTGGACAGTCAATTCCAATAAATTCAAACTTAACAATAATTTACGGAGGAAATGGAACGGGAAAATCTGGCTATATTAGATTACTAAATAATGCATTTAATTCGCGAGGAGACAAAAATATTTTACCCAATGTTTTTAAAAGCCCAACTGGAGAACCTTCTTGCAAATTTACTTTTAAATCAGATAGCACAGTATTTGATTTGCAATATCCACAACAACATGGAAATGTAGAATTTACACAATTTTCTGTTTTTGATACTCATAGTGTAAAAGTCCTTTTGGAGCAGGATAACAAACTTAATTTTACACCAAATGGTTTCGAATTTTTTGATAAAATTGAAGAATTATATGAAGCGTTAAAATCAAAATTAAATTCTGAAATCATTGCAAATAGACCCGCAAATGAATTCATAGCATTTTTTACCAATGACAATGCAATTAGAAGCCTAATAATAAGTCTTGGAGGAGATTCAAACGAGGACGTAATAAAAACATTAGGAAGTTTTTCAGAACAAGATGCAACAAAACTTTCAGAGTTAATTGCAAAAAGAGAAGAACTAAAAGCTCTTGACATACCAAAAAAAATTGCCGAACTTCAAAAATTACATTCTCAATTACTTGAATACATTGAAAGACAAAATATAATTTTAGAATACTCAAAAACTGCTAGCATTGAGGAAATTAGATCTTTAATTAATTCATATCATAAGCTTCAAGAATTAGCTAAACAACAAGGAATAAAAAGTTTAGAAGAATTTAATATTGAGCAACTTGGTAGTAATGAATGGAAAGATTTTATAAAAACGTCTAGAAGCTACGCTTCTTTAATTGAAACAAATAGAGATAATAATGCTTATCCAACTAATGAAGATAATTGCCTTTTTTGTTTAAGACCGCTGACTGAAAAAGAAAACAATTTAATAAATTCATATTGGAACTTATTAAAAAGTGAAGCAGAAGCTGAATTAAATAGAACAATTCAAGCGATAAATGATCTTGAGAAAAAAATTAAAGGATTGCTTCCTGCAACTTTTGACGAGAGTACAACATACTTTCAATATATAAATACTTTTAATCCAGAATTTGCTAATAAATGGAAAGCAATAGCAACTTCTTCTGAATTGAATAGACAAAATATCATTCAAAATTTAGGAAATAAAACTTTAGATTTTCCAATGTCAGCTGTTGAAGTTAATACAAGTGATTTTAATGATTTAGTAGAAAAACTGAATAATTCAATTCTTGAATTATTTCAAAAAAATCCCGAAAAAGAAGTATCAGAATTAGAAATTAAAATACAATTCTATACAGATAAAAGTTTATTAAATAAGTTACTTGATAAAGTTTTAGCATTTGTTTTTGCCCATAAATGGGCAAGAAAAGCTGAAAGCTCCGCTTCTGCTTTTAATACAAAATCCTTAACTATCAAGCAAGGAGAATTGTTTTCTTATCATATTACTGATAAATATACAGAAACATTTAATGAAGAATGTGAAAAGCTTAATGCTCCAAAAGTTGTGAACATAATTCAAAAAAACGCAAAAATTTCTACACTTCGTAAACTTCAAGTTGCAGGTTTTGTCGCAAATAGCGTTTTAAGTGAAGGCGAACAAAGAGCAATTTCATTGTCTGATTTTGTAACAGAAGTTAAACTAAATCCGAATAATAAAGGAGTGTTTTTTGATGACCCAATTACATCGCAAGACCATCATAGACGGGAAAAAATAGCCGAAAGATTGGTTGAACTTTCAACTCAAAAGCAAGTAATTATTTTCACTCACGACATAGCTTTTTTTATTAGACTGAAAATTATTGCTGAAAATATAAATGTAAATCATACAATAACAACTATCAGAAACGCTGGAGGAACTCCGGGAATTATTAGTCCGAATCTACCTTGGATTGCTCAAAATGTAAAAGCACGAATTGGAACTTTAAAGGATAGACTTGTCAGACTTAAAAAAGTTGAAGCCGAAGGAAATGACGACGACTATTTTTATGAAGCTAAAGGTTGGTATATTCTCTTGAGAGAAGCATGGGAAAGAGCTGTTGAAGAAAGATTATTCAAAGGTGTCGTGGAAAGGTTTTCCATTGGAGTTCAAACTTTAAAATTGAAAAAAGTAGTTATTAATGACGAATTACTTTCTGATATAGAAAAAGGAATGACAGAAAGTTCAAATTGGCTTCACGATGCTGGTGCAGGATTAAATCCAACTCCACCAAACACGGACAAAGCAGAAAGTGATTGGAATTTTTTAAATGACTTCGCAACAAAATGTGTATCTGCATAAATATAAAAAGCCATCCGCCAACAGCCGTTTCTCGCAATTGCGAATTTCGTTGTAAGTTCACGTTCACGTTTCGCAAGAAATATTATCTGTAACAGAAAATAATCAGTGACAAAGTTCACAAACTAGCCAAGCAGAAAACTGATTGCAACTAGTTTTCGAGACCTCGACCAAATCCAAATCTTGTTAAAATGAATTTATACTTCGTAGTTATTGTTTCCATTCTACTTGCCGTAATTTCTATTTTAGTTTACTCCGAATTTAGAGATAGAGAATTACTAAAAACAGTTACAAATCTAAACAGAGGGACAAAGTCTGAAAGAAAAATGGTTATAAAAATTCTAAAATCAGGAATTAAATCAACAGCGATTTTCCACGACATCTATTTGAATAATGGGAATGAAAAGTTTAGTCAAATTGATTTAGTTGTAGCAACGAAAGTTGGAATTGTGGTTTTTGAAGTAAAAGAATATGGTGGATGGATTTTTGGAACTGAAAATCAAATATATTGGACGCAAATATTAGCATATGGAAAGCGAAAATATAAATTTTATAATCCAATACTGCAAAATAAAAAGCATGTTGAAGATTTGAAAAAGTTCTATCATTTTGACAACATACCTGTTTTTTCAATGATAGTTTTTTTTGGAGATTGCAAATTTAAAAATTTAATTAAATTACCAAACCGAACCTTTTTAACTAAATCTCATAAAGTAATAAATAGATTTAATGAAATAATAGAAAACAATCCACCAGCGAAATACGAAAACAAATGGGAAATTGCAAGTTTGTTTAAACAAGCTGTTATGAATGGAGAAAACCCAATAATACGTGAAAAACATACAGAAAACATACAAAAGCTAAAAACGAGAAATAGATTTTATTAATTAAATCCTTTACTAACAGCCATTAAGAAATATTGCGAGCTCTGCGTTAAATTCACGTTTATGCTTCTCATGATTTTTTGATCTTTAGCAGAAAATATAAAATTCTACCATAGCAAAGAAGTAGTAAACCTCATATAACAATTATCCTTAAGATATAAAAATGACCAAAAACATATTGTTAATTTTAGTTGCGCTTTTACTGCTTTCATTTTCAGTCAGCGAATTTCACTTGATGTTCATCTCAATCCCCTCCTTTATTTTATTATCTTATAACCTATCTGATTTAGCATTACAGCTAACTAAAAATAAATTAACAGCTTAGGGGCTATAAATTAAAATAAACAATATACTTAATAAAAAAAAGGTCGAAAAAAACCAAAAAAGGCTAGTAAAATCAAGCTCTCACGTAAATGTGAGGGCTTTTTTGTTTTAAATTTAAAATGTACAAGTACTATCTTTTATTACCATTATACTACCGCTTCCTAGCTCATTATACTACCATTTGAATGATCTATTACCACCTAGCAATAAAAAAGGCTTTAAAACAGCTAAAAAGCCAACAAAGTAAGCGCTTAAGAGAACTTTAAAAACTTATTTAAACACTTTTTAAACACTTCTTACAGGTTATTTAAATACTTTTTATGTACATCTCAAAAAAACCTCTTTTTAATCAATGGGTAACCTAATGGGTCACCTCATGGGTCACCTCACAACCGCATAAAAAAAGCAGTTAAAAACCCCCATAGAAAGCACTTTTAATAGTTAATAACACTGTTTTTTATATTTAAACACCCCCGTAGTGCGTTAAAAAGTATATTTATTTTATTTAAGTTATTGATTTACAGTTATTTATATTTTAATACATTGAATTAATCCTAACAGATGCCTTTATTAACGCCAATCCCTTGATGTTCTTGATGTGGAAGTCCTTTGGCTGGTGGTGGCGGTTCTCGCTTACTAGCTTCACGTAATCCGTGCCAAGTTCACTTTTGTGAAGCCACTTTACCATTACAAACTCATCACCATCATTGTTGATTAATGACACCAGGTACATTTCGCCCCAAAACATGTTGTCGATCTCGTTAGCTACTTTTTTATACATGATAATGTCGCCAGACTTAAGTAATGGGTACATACTATCACCGCTTACATAGATTGCGCCATCGCATTTGGGTAAATTAGGAATAGTGATGTGATCTACCGGTATCTCAGTGCTGGAATCCTTGAACAATGCCACCACAGATGCCGATGCCTGAATATCATACAAGGGTACCGATTGGTTTTGCACATCGTTATCCGTTTTTAGCCTAAACACATTTCCAGTGCTAGAGCTCTCTGTTTTTAATACAGAGCCTTTTCCTGTAAGTAGCCATTCGCTGTTAATATCATCATTTGTTGATATTATCGCGTTTAAAACGTCAAAACTAGGTTTAGTTTTTCTTCCTGAAACAATATTAAAGACGACTTGTGCCGAGTATCCAATAGAATCTGCAAACTTTTTTTGATTTGCATTGTATTGTTTTTCAATAAGATACAAAATTCTTTCGTTAATATTTAAAATATTAGTCATCATTTGTTGTTTTAAATAAACATTTGTTTATATATTTGTATAACACAATACAAAACACAAACATTAAAACATACTATAAATACATAGTATAAAAAGCAAAGATATGAAAATAAGGATAGCACCCGAGTTTAAAACTCAAATGGCACAAGAATTTGAGACTAGTAAGCAAAATGTAAAAACAGCCTTGGATTATTACAACAACTCTGATTTAGCTAAGAAAATAAGAGCTAGAGCCAAGGTTTTGTTGCTTGAAGAAGCAAATAAAGTAACGCTATAATAATTGTAAATATGAAAACAAAGATCATTCACCATGTAAACGAAGATTTTACAAGCGAAGTAATTGAAACCATTACTCTTAGAGGTGGCTCAGCGGTAAGCATCACATTTAGTGAGCCTAAAGCACTTTAATTAAAAAACAAACAATTTGGAAACTCCATACGAATTTCACGAGAAGAAACTAGGTGTTAAGATCAAGTACTTGATTTTTGACCGCCACTTTCACCCAGATAGCATAAAAGTAATAAGCTACAAGGCGATAAATGGGCGCATGAAGTCAGGTACATGTACGGAGCAACAACTGCGACGTGCTTCTCTAGGTAGCGATGCACTTGTACTGCACAGCTCACTTGTACAAGAGTGGAAAGATTTGCTCGCGCTTCATTTTGGCAAGCCAAAAGAGGAAATCAAAAAGAGCTGGTTTGCACAACACTATGTTGCTGATCGTGGGGCTTGGGATTTTTATCGTGCCTACACTTATGGTGAAAAAGTAAAACTAGACCTATACACCATCGAGTTGTATGTATATCAAGCATCAGTACTGAATACAGTACTGCTCATGAAAAACAACCGCCAACAGTACTTGAAGGCTTTGGGATACACTAAAGTAGATATTTGGGATTCCCTCAGTAAGGATGTGAACGCCTTTAGAGATGTAGATCACAAGTTGCCTACTACCAAGGATTCACTAAGGTACAAGGTTACAAAGTATGCCAAAGAGGGTTATACCGCTATTATATCAGGCAAATTTGGGATGCAAAACGCATTAAAGGTTAAGGAGCGTGAGCAGGAAGCATTGATTGATGAACTATTAGCTAAGCACACCAACATTGACAATGAATTGATCGCATCGCTTTACAATATGGTAGGCGAACGATTGGGTTGGCCATCGATTACGGCTCACAATTGGTAACCGTAAAAAAGAGAGTAACCTAGTGATTTATGCAGGGCGCAACGGAGTATCAGCATTGTCAAACAATATGTTGATGCAAAATAAACGCCAAGCACCATCAGCACCAATGTTGTACTGGACACTAGACGGATGGGATGCCGAACTTTTGTATCAAAAACCAGTTATTGATGGAAAAGGACATGCAAAGCAACAATTTCACCACCGCTTAACAATGGTTGTTGTCCTAGACACCTTCAACAAATACCCAATTGGGTATGCGATAGGATCACACGAGACACCAGAGCTGATAAAAGAAGCCATGCGCAACGCCATCAATCACACTGCTGAGTTATTTGGGCAACGATACAACCCAAGACAGTTACAAAGTGATAATTACCAGTCAAAAGTACTTACACCCGTGTACCAAGCGTGCACCAAGTTCTATACACCTGCTAAAGTAGGTAATGCTAAAGCCAAAGTGATTGAGCCTTACTTCAACTACATCAACAAAAAGTATTGCAAAATGTATGATAACTGGTCTGGGCACAATGTGAATAGCGGTTCAAAAAGCCAACCTAATACGGAAATGTTAAACAAGTTGAGCAAGCAGTTTCCTGATGAGCAAGGATGTAGACAACAACTAGAACGCATCATAGCAGCCGAACGAGCTAAAAAGGTCGATGAGTACTTGACCAACTGGCAAAAAGTAGATGAAGAGTTAAAGTTGCCAATGCCACAAGAAAACTTCTTACTCGCACTCGGTAAATCATCAGGACAAACGAACCGCTTAGTAGGTTCAGGCTTGAATATAAAGATCGAAGGCAGTAAGCAAGTATATGACTCTTACGACTTGGAATTTAGAAAACAAGCGCACCAGGATTGGAATGTATTGTTTGACCCGCAAAATACAGATCAAGTTCTAGCCGTGAGTACAGATAGTAAGTACCGCTTTTTGCTCGAAAAGAAATATGTACAAGCAATGGCAATCGATGACCGAGGCGAAAACGACGCCTTCGAACTCACAAGAGTAAACGATTACAATAAAGCAGCAATTCAGTACATCACAGACGAACGAAGCGAAAACAGAAACTTATTAGACAACCTATTCGAGAACCCGCTACTAAATGACACACTTGCCAAACATTTAATAGTCGATTCGAGAGGGCAACACAAGGACCAGAGAAACAAACAACGTCTTGGAGAAAAGGTATTACTCAAGCAAGAAATAAAGCTTGAGAAAGCAGCCGAAAAAACGTGGCAAGACGAACAAATCGATTATTACAACAGCAAAACAGACGTTAACAAATACTTACAGCAATGACAACAGAGATTAAAAACCAAATCGTACAAGAACTAGAGAACTACTTAGAACTACACAAGATGTCAGCTAATGAGTTTGTGAAAAAATCAGGCATCAATGAGGCTTATGTATCTAACATGCGAAACAAGAGCTTTAAAATAGGAGCTACCGAAATTGCAGAACGATGGTTTGAAAAAGTGGCTCAGTTCATAGGCTTAGCTTTAAAGAAAAGCTACTGGACACCAGTACAAACGAACCAAATGACCGCTATGATGCCAATACTTGAAGATTCAAAAGAGCACGGCTTAACCAATGTGGTGATTGGAGAGACTGGAAGCGGTAAAACATTCAACGCTGAGTTATTTGCCAAAGCCAACCCACTCGACACCTTTATTGTCAAAGTAGGAAGCTCAGACAACCTCTCTGATTTGATTGATAAGATTTTAGAAGGGGCTAAAATTCCACACTCCAAAACCAAGTCCAAAAACATCAACGGAATTGTGAAGTTTATGCAAAAGCAAAAGTTTGATGGATTGAAACCACAGTTAATATTTGATGAGTGTGAATATATGAAGCAACCCACACTTGGAATGATGAAAGAGTTTTATGATGACCTCAAAGGACATTGTTCGATAGTATTGATAGGTACTGATGAACTGATTGACAACTTGGATAAACTTCGAAAGCGTAAAAAAGCAGGAATGCGTCAGTTCTACCGCCGCATCAAGTTTGGGATAAGAGTTTTGCCAAACATTGACAAGAACTACCGCGGTTTCCTTGACAATATCCAAGATAAGGGGTTATTGAGGTTCTTAAAATCAAACTGCGAGAACTACGGCGAGCTACACGACTGCTTAGTACCTGCCATGCGAGAGGCCGACAGAACAGGAGAGCCACTTACAGAGGCTTTTGTTCGAAAAGTGTTAAACATACCAACTGCCATGTTCGTATGAAAAAAGCATTAACAGTAACCAATATTATCAATCAAAAGGTAACGCTCATTGACTTCAAGAAAACACACCCTCAATTGTATCAAGCATTTGGGAATCCACAAAACAAAGGGATTTGGTTTGTTTGGGGTGGTTCTGGTTCCGGTAAGAGTAGTTTGCTCTTAGATATTGCCAAAGCCTTTGCCGAAAACCTCAAAACCATTCACAACGAGCTAGAGGAGGATTTAGACGATTTGGATTTCATTAATCGTATGCGGTTGAAAAACATGCAGGATGTTAAGGATAATTACCTAACTGCATCATACAATTATGATGAATTGTGTGAGTATTTAGATAAACGCGACAGCCCAAAAGTGGTGATCATCAATTCAGCTACTTACTTCTTTAAGGACCTGCAGCAGTATTTTGATTTCACTAATAAGTACAAGCGAAAAAAGATCATAATCATTTCAGGAATGGCAAAGAGTAATAATCCTTACTCAGAGCTAGAAACAAAGATCATGTATGATGCAAACAAAAAAATTTTTGTAGCAGGCTATCAAGCCTTATGCAAAGGAAGAACGATAGGACCCAACGGAGGTATTTACATCATTTGGGCTGAGGGATACGAAAAAGTAAGAGGAGCACAAGAAAAAAACGAAAAGTAAAACAAGATGACAACAGTAACTCAAAAATTAGCAATGACCGAATTGGATTATGAAATGATGATTTTCGGTTTTTATGGTCGCTGGTGCGAAAGCAACTCAGGCAATACCAGACAATATCAAACATTATTAGCCAATGCAGCGATAAACGCTTGGTTTTTAATGGAACTAGCCAAATGTGAAGCCGAATTTGTAAAGATCGCAAACGGGTACGAGCATCAAGTAGCACCAAAAGACTTGCAAGCCTGCTACAATGATGTGACCTATCACCTTTTTAATATTAGACCAACAGCATTGTTGGAAGCCTTAAAAACAAAAGGCTCCGTAAAATTAAGAAGTAGCGGAATACCAGTATTTAACGGTCTAAACGTCAATTAGTATGCTAAGAGAAAAAATAAACGAACGGCTATCCTTACTGTACTTGTGCTTGCAGTTTTGCGCAGATCAAAAGCGAATTTTCACCACAGGTGAGCGCATTTGCATCAACCAGGAACGAGCACAGCTCATGCACCAAAAAGACTATTCGAACTCTGTTGCCAAGGCAGTACCTAAAAGCATCGAGGATAAAATAAAAGAGGTGGTGCGGCTCGTAGGAGTATATAACTACCAACCATTCAACCAAGACCCATTTAAAGACGAAAACGAACAATAGCAATAAACCAATTATCATGAACACAAACACATTAGAAGTACCAGCAGAATTAAAGAACTATTCACCTGCACAGTTGAAAGCAGCCATACAGGCACAAGAAAGTAAAAAAGATGAAGATAGAGCCGCCTACAAAGATTTAGTTGAGCAAACCGTTCCCAAAGCAATTTGGAAGCTTGCCCTTGCATCAGAAACGCTTTCCAATGCCAAAACAGAGGCTTTCCAATACTTTGAGGATGTACTTAAAATTAAAGCCGATTTGTACGGTATTAAAGCCAAACAACAAACACACACCTTTAGTAGTGAAGGTGGCGAAATCACAATCGGGTACCGAATCAACGATGGTTGGGACGATACCGTTAACGAGGGAATTGCCAAGGTCGAAAAATACATTAGTTCATTGGCCAATAACAAAGAAACTGCTGACTTGGTAGATATGGTTTTCAACCTCTTGAAAAAAGATGCTAAAGGGAACTTGAAAGGCTCTCGAGTGTTGGAGCTTCAAAAATTGGCAGCTAAGCGCAACAACGAAGATTTTAGCGATGGTGTAGACATTATTAGCAAAGCATACAAGCCTGTGCGCTCGGTTTGGTTTGTCGAGGCTTCGATAATTGACGAAAACAAAAACAAAACACCAATACCGCTGTCCATGTCTTCAGTCGAATTTTCAAAAGGTTACTCCTTTGATTTCTATAACGAAAAGTTACCCGAAGATGCAATCACCGAATAGCACCACAGTACTACTAGCAATCCTGCTAGTAGTGCTAAATAAAAAAGACATGATTGGCTACATCGATTGGCTACACTTTAAAATAACCACACTTAACAAATTGAGAAATGAGCGTCGAAATAATACCGATAAAAGACCACGAGGAATACACCATTAACGGTCATGTTGTTTACAAAGATGATTTAGGTAATTGGAGTTGTAAACATGATTTATCAAGACAAGAACTCAACGCTTTTAAAAATTATGAAAAGCTAGTAATTAATAATAAGGCTTTTAAAAAACACACTAAATCAACATATAAAACTAAATAAAATGAATACAAAAAAACAATTTGACTATCACACGAAAATAACATCAGCGTTACAAACAATATTTTATGAACAAAGCGAAGATTATATTGATGTATTTGACGAAGAATTTAATGCAAATGATTTCTTCCATACACTAGCAACTCGTGTTCCGCAAATGATCTTCGCTAAACTTACAGGTCAAGAACTTGACCCGCTAGAATTTAACCACGTTTGCAACAAGCTAATTATGCAAGACCGTGTTGACAATCAACAAATAACTGCCAAATAATACCACACTAAGGGCAACTCCCGCATAGCTCAATTGGAAGAGCGGTAGATTTTTGATCTGAGGGTTATGGTTCGAGTCCTTTGCGGGAGCTAATTTAAAAACAACAACAAGATGAAAAAATCAATAATCATTTTCTCTATAGCCTTTGTTTTCATGAGCTGTAAAAAATCAAATGTAGAGCTGGAAATTGAGCATTACGAACTTCAAAAAGTAAAGCTAGAGTACCTAGAGGCTTTAATGAAAACAAAAGCAGATTTGAGCTACCAAGAACGTAACAGGCTAATTGACTCATTAATAACTGAAGAAAAAACAAAAATAGACAATGACAAATAAAGCCTTCCACATTAGAGTAAAAGTAACATGGAAAAAAGTTTTTTTTCTAAAAGGTGTTTGTGTTT
>CAXBGV010000018.1:0-16425 GCA_963975235.1 uncultured Flavobacterium sp.
TTACTGCTGGTGAGGTAACAGGAGGAGTTTTACCTTACACGTACCAATGGAGCAACGGAGCAACTACAAGCAGTATAAATGTATGCCCTACTGAAACCACAATGTATGTATTAACAGTAACAGACGCAAATGGTTGTGTAGCGAGCATTGAAAAGCTTGTTAATGTGATTGATGTAAATTGCAGCAACAATCCTAAGAATCCTAAAGTAGTAGTATGTCATAACGGAAAAACAATTTGCGTAGATGAAAATGCTGTAGCAAGTCATTTAGCTCATGGTGATATACTAGGCAGCTGTAATCCAAATGATCAAGCTCAGGTAGAAATTAAAAACGTAAATATTTACCCAAATCCTTTTGTGAATTATGTAGAGGTCAAACTAATTAGTTCTTCAAACGCACAAGTAGAATTTGTAGTCTATAACGCATTCGGACAAGTTGTAAACCGCAGCTACGACCGAATCGTAATTGGTGAATCACTTTCGAAAATAGAGCTTTCGAAACTCCGCAAAGGAATTTACTTTTTGAAAACAATAGTAAATGGAGAGCTTAAAAATATCAAAGCGATAATCAAATAATAAATAGTAGTACTTGTTAAAGCTTTATATAAGAATTAAAGCCGTCAAAAGAAATTTTGACGGCTTTTTCTATTTTACAAAAACTTTAATTAGTTGATTTGATGTTTTTATAAAAACTAAAATTAGTAAAACAAGTGCTCGAATAATCTTAATTTAAATCTACCAATAGTTAGATCTTGTTTATTTGATTATAATTATACTCACAACGATAGTGTCTATGAAATTATTTTGGCAAAGTAAAAACAAAGCTTGCCCCTTCATTATAGTTTGGATCAATAGATATTTCCCCATTTTTCCCCTCAATAATTTTTTTCACAATAGATAATCCAATTCCGGTACTTTCGATAATATCACGCGCTTCAATTGTTTGAAAAACGCCAAAAACCTTTTCATGGTATTTTTCAGAAATACCTGGTCCGTTGTCTCTTACTGTAAATTCATGAAAATCATCCAACTCTTGGTATAAAAATTCAATTTTGCCTTTTTCTTTATCATTATACTTTACGGCATTGCTAATAATATTGCTAAAAACTTGATCAACTAATATTCTAGCATTAAAAACGACAGGCATATTTGCATCGATGTAAATATCAAAACGATCCAAAGGCACCAGATTATCAATAATTTGGTCCAACAATGACTTGATCGAAATTTTCTGGGAGGGGACATTTTCTTTTCCTATTCTCGAATAATCTAAAATACCATTGATTAAATTTTCCATTCTTAAAATTCTACCTTGTAAAAGAGTGAAGTTTACTTTTACCTCAGCAGGCATTTGCGGCATATCTTCAACAATCCATTCCGCGAGATTATCAATAGCCCTCAAAGGAGCTTTTAGATCGTGTGCTACAACATACGAAAACTGATCTAGCTCTTTGTTTTTTTCCATCAAATCTTCGAGCGTAAGCGTTAAACTTTTTTGCATCAATTTTTGTTCGGTCATATCAACAATTATCGAAATGTATTGATATATTGTCCCTTCTACATCTTTAAAAGGCACAATAATCATTTTGTTCCAAAAAAGTGCCCCGTCTTTCGCCTTGGTTTCGAGTTCTCCTCGCCAGATTTCTCCTTTTGTAATCGTATCTTTTATATCGTTAATTAATTTTTCGGTAGGTTGGCTTGCAAGAATTATATGGTTGGTACCTAACAATTCCTCCCTATTGTATTTAGAAAAAGCACAAAAATTATCACTAACATAGGTATAATTACCTTGTACATCCATGATAGAGACGATAGCTGCTTCATCTAACGCAGCTCGAATATCTACAATTTCCTTGGTCTTATCTTTTACATTTTGATCCGTAATAATTGTATTTGTTACATCTTGAATTAAGCCTTTTAGACCTATCAGTTCTCCTGTTTCATTTTTAAAAGGCCTACCAGTCTCAGAAATAAATTTTATTCTATTATTTGGCAAAATAATTTTGTAAATAATATTGTAATCTTCTCCAGTTTTAAATATTTGTTCGTCTAGTTTTTTTAGTTTAAGAAGATCCATTTTATCAATTCTTTTTTGCCACTCGTT
The DNA here is from genome assembly GCA_963975235.1 of uncultured Flavobacterium sp. Classification (GTDB taxonomy): domain Bacteria; phylum Bacteroidota; class Bacteroidia; order Flavobacteriales; family Flavobacteriaceae; genus Flavobacterium. Next base: position 2,104 of record CAXBGV010000018.1, read on the forward strand.
ATAAAGTTGCTGTGGTGGCACATTTTCTAATTCAAAAATGGCTATAAATCCTTTAGAAAACAAAACGTCTTTAGTAGAAGATTTCAATTGCCAACTTCCGGTTTTTGCTATTCCCTCTACCTCGTTTAGTAATTTTCGGGTTTTTGTTAATTTTAATTCTAATTTTTTTTCGGCCGAAATATCTTTTCCTATTCCCAAATATCCAGACACTTCGCCATCCTCGTTATAAATAGCTGAAAACGAAACAATCATGACTAAAGAACTTCCATCTTTTCGGTAATACGTCCATTCTCTTGCGATATTTTTTGCCGAAGCAATAGATTGTATTACAAAATCCATTATCAAAGGCTTAACTTCTTGCCCTATTTCAATACTTAAATCCTTCGCATGCTTTACAATTTCAGCTTCGTCCCTTAACTGTTCCGGAGCAATTTTCCCCATCACTTCAGATGCTTTATAACCCAATAATCGTTCAGCTCCTTTATTAAAATGTTTAATGGTACCGTCTAAATCCGTAGCAATGATCGAAAACTCGGACGCATTTAAAATTGCTGATAAATTGGCTGTAGTTTGAAGCTGTTGTGCTTGCTTTTGTCTTTCGAGCGTAACATCTCGCGCAATACAATATAAATTTCCAGTTTCAGGATTTGGAGATACATGCCAATCTAAGGTCACATAACTTCCGTTTTTGCATCTATAGCGATTAACAAAACTATCTGTTAATTCTCCTTTTGCTAGTTTTGCAACTTCTTGATAAGTTGCTGCAATATCATCTGGATGTACAAAATCTATAAAAGGTTTCCCTATTAATTCCTCTCTTTCATAACCTAGAACAGTTGTAAAAGAAGGATTTACTTTATAGAATTGTCCATTTACGTTTGCGAAACATACTAAGTCTTTTGATAAGTTTACAAAACTAAGTAATTCTTTTTCCGTATCAATTAATTCCAAATTACTTCTTCGCAGCTCTAACAAAGTAATCACTTGATTAGCAAGTAATTTAAGAGCATTTTTTTGAAAATCAGTTAACAATTTTGGTACGGTATCAATTACGCACAATGTACCCAAGTAAAATCCGTCCTTGTTTTTAAGGGGGGCACCCGCATAAAATCGAATTTCAGGACTCCCTGTTACCAACGGGTTATTTACAAAAAGTGGGTTTTCTAGAGTATTTTCAACTTCATAAACTTCATCCCCTTGGATGGCATATTGACAAAAGGAGATATTTTTTGGGGTTTCTGTAGCATCTAGTCCTACAGTTGACTTAAACCACTGCCGTTTCTCGTCTAATAAAGATATCAACGAAATAGAAGTACCACAAATAGCAGATGCTAACTGTGTAATCGAATCATACTCAGCTTCTGCCAAAGAATCCATTACATAATAACTTTGAAGCTCTTTTAAGCGCTCTTTTTCATTTGAAACAGTAGGTTGTGCCATATCCGGCTAATTAGATAGTAAAATAATTTTGTAGAGCTGGGTTTACTCTAGATTGATTTGGCAAAGAAACAAATATATATATTTTTTGTTAAAAAACATGATTTTTAAGTTCTTAGATTCTTGTAGACTAAAAATCCAAACTTTTATTAACAAAACGCTACTCTTTTTTATATTTCATTTTCTGATCATTTTGACATTTGCTAAAGTTACCGTTTGCTATTGGCAACTATAAAAGTATGTACTTGAAATAAAACAACTTATCTATCAGTTATCGTAATTAAAAGAGTAAATTTGAGAATAGTAGCCGTATTGACTTTCATCCTGTGGCAAAATATAGTTTAGATAAAAAACAACTGATTCAGTAATTAAAACGACTTTAAAATGGCATTTATAGATTATTACAAAGTCCTTGAAATAGACAAAAAAGCAACTGAAACAGAGATAAAAAAGGCCTACCGAAAAATGGCCCGAAAATACCATCCTGACTTAAACCCAAATGATAAACAAGCCGAATTAAAATTTAAAGAACTAAATGAAGCAAATGAAGTATTGAGCAATCCTGAAAACAGGAAAAAATATGATCAGTACGGCGAAAATTGGGAACACGGAGCCGAATACGAAAAAGCAAAACAACAGCAATCACAAGGGAGTCGTCAGCAAGGAGGATCTACTGGATTCGAAGGTACTGATTATTCTGAATTTTTTGAATCTATGTTTGCGGGACAAGGTAGCAGATCTAGAAATAAAGGCTACAAAGGACAAGATTATAATGTAGCGCTTCATCTAGACCTTAAAGAGGTTTACAGTACCCATAAACGAACCTTATATATCAATGGAAAAAACATCAGACTCACCATCGAAGCAGGTATAGAAAATGGACAAGTAATAAAAATAGCAAACTATGGAGGTGAGGGAAGCAATGGTGGACCAAAAGGAGATCTATTCCTCACTTTTTCAATCAATAACACTACCCGTTTTAAAAGAGACAAAGACAATCTATACTCCTCTGTTGACTTAGACCTTTACACTGCAGTGCTTGGAGGTGCAATTACTGTAGAGACATTCGACGGTAAAGTAAAACTTAAGGTTGCAGCAGGCACACAAAATGGAACTCAAATAAAACTGACAGGTAAAGGATTCCCGGTATATAAAAAAGAAAATGAATTTGGCAACCTCTATATCACGTATCAAATTCAAATCCCAGAAAACATATCAGAAAAAGAAAAAGAATTATTTACGCAACTATCAAATCTAAGAACATCATGATAATAGCAAACCTTATACCTATTGACGTGCTATGCGTTCATTATCAAGTAAATGATTCGTTTTTTAAAAACCTAGTATCAACAGGACTGCTAGACCTTCATATAGTTGAGGAAGTTACTTATGTACACCAAGATTCCCTACACGAAATCGAAAAGATAATGAGATTACATCAAGAGTTAGAACTTAATTTAGAGGGCGTAGATGTTGTTTTGAATCTTTTGCAAAAAATAAATGACTTGCAAAATGAAATAGTCGTACTTAAAAATCGCTTGGCCTTGTATGAAAACCAATAGAGAGCATCCTCCTTATTGATAATTAAATGGTAACAATCAAGATACTAAGTATTTCGTTGACCAAAAAAATAAGCCCTTTCAATACAGCAAGAAAAAATTATTAATTTGTTAGTTTTTTCCGATATCAGAAAGAAAATTTTTAGTATTTTGTATTCGTTTAAAAGCACAAGATTAAAACGGAAGTAAAACTGATTTCAACAAGTAAAACTTTAGTTTTAATCCCAAGAGAGCTTTGGACTAATTTTAAAGTTAAAATTCGAATGCGATGAATGTATCAAGCCAGAAACTATTAGATTTAATTAAGATTGAAGCATCGTTATTTGATTTTATACAACAATGGGATGTAGACGGTTTACTATTTAGAGATGAAATAAATCCAGAGAACAATTGGATTAGTCCCAAACTATGCAGAAACCTAGGGTATAAAACCAAGAAAGCTCACGATTTAGAAAAAATACTGACTTCCAGCAATTTAAGATCACTTACCAATCAGAAAAATATAATTTTAATAGACGAAGGCGGGTCAAAACTAGTCATGAAATGCAAGCATAAATCTATCAAAGACAGTAACGGAAATATAATTGCTTCTGTAAGTTGTTTTAGAAGGTCTAAATCAGATACTAACTCCCGGTATTATCTAAAAAAATTAAAAAAACAAGGCGAATTTCTTGAGAAATCTAATGAAGCAGCTCTAATAGGGTACTGGGAAGTGAATCTAAAAAAACAGCAATTGTTTTGGAGCAGAATTACAAAACAAATTCACGACGCACCTACTGATTTTGTCCCAAATGTTGCCACAGCATTAAGCATTTACCTAGAAGGAGATTCGAGAAATACTATTGACAAAGCATTTACTGCTTGTATCACGACCGGACAAGCTTTTAATCTTGAATTACAAATAGTTACGCTTACAGGAAATATAAAATGGGTTCGATCGATAGGTCAAGCTATTTTTTCAAAAGGAGTATGCAAAAGAGTGTACGGAACTTTTCAAGATATCACCGAAGTTAAAGAAGCCAATATCGCATTACTGCAAGAAAAAGAAAAACTCCAAAGTATAATTCAATCTACTAAGTCTGGGACTTGGGAATGGAACATTCAAACAGACGAAACACAACACAATGAAATATGGGCAAGTATCCTAGGATATACATTAGCTGAAATAGCTCCAGTGACAACTCAAAAATGGCAGAGCTTAATTCATCCTGATGATATTGAACAATCTAATTTAAAAATGAAAGATTGTTTTGATCAGAGAGAAGAATACTACGAAGTAGAATACAGACTTAAACACAAAAATGGACATTGGATTTGGGTTCATGACAAAGGAAAAATAATTAGCTGGACAACTGATGGACAGCCACTTCTTATGTTTGGAATTCACACCGATATAACCGAGCAAAAAAAATCGATTGCAAGAAATATGCTTTTTATTGAGCATACCCCAACAGCAATCGCGATGCTAGATACAAACATGAAATACTTAGCCGCTTCAAAAAAATGGCTAGACGATTATAAATTAACAAACAAAAATATCATTGGAGTATCACATTATGATCTATTTCCTAGAACAAGCGACGAATGGAAGCAGCACCATCAAAATGGTTTAAAAGGTATAGCCAAAAAACGCGAAGAAGAACAATTTTTTAGAAAAGATGGCTCAACGCAATGGATTTCATGGGAACTGAAGCCATGGTACAATGACAATGGTACTGTGGGAGGAGTCATAATATACACAGCTAATATTACTAATCGAAAAAAGACCGAAGAGCAATTACGAATTAGTGAAGCTGCTTTTAGAGCTAATTTTGAAAATGCTGCCGTAGGAATGGCCTTTATAGATAAAAGTGGTAAATGGTTGAAAGTAAACTCAAGACTTTGCGAAATTTTAGGTTACTCCAATAACGAGTTGCTGCAAAAAACCTTTGCTGAAATCACACATCCTGATGATATAAAACTTGATTTCTCGCTTTTAAAAGAAATAATTCAAGGGAAACGATCTTATTACCACATGGAAAAAAGGTATTTCACCAAGGATAACACGATTGTGTACATCATTTTAGGCGTATCGGCAGTAAGAGACGAAAACAATGAAATCCTATACTTTATAACCCAAACAATAGACATCACTGCTCAAAAGGAAGCAGAACAGCAATTAGAGCAGAATAATGCCAAAATGAAAGCACTATTTGAAGCTAGCACCCATGTTGCATTGATAGAAACAGATCAACACGGATTAATTACTATGTTCAACAAGGGAGCAGAGAACTTGCTAGGCTATAGCGCAGACGAAATGGTTAACCTGCAAAGTCCAGCCGCTTTTCATCTTGAAAAAGAGGTTAGAGAAAGATCACAAGAAATCCTAGAAGAATTCAATGAAAAAACTACAGGCTTTGAAGTGTTTATTTATAGAGCCAACAAAGGTTATTATGAAACGAAAGAATGGACCTATGTAAAAAAAGATGGCTCACAATTTCCCGTTTTATTAACGGTTACTGCAGTAGTAAGAAATAATAAAATTACAGGATATTTGGGAATAGCGGCAGATATTAGCTACATCAAAAAAACAGAAAAAGAGATTCAATCGTTATTGGAAGTCACAAAAGATCAAAACGAACGATTAAAAAACTTTGCCCATATCGTATCGCATAATTTACGTTCCCATTCTGGTAACATTGCGATGATGCTCGATTTGTACACACACGAATACCCGGAGCTACAAAACAATGAATACGTTGAATTATTGAATAATGCCTCTTCCAATCTAAAGGAGACAATTGCTCATTTGAACGAGGTTGTACTAATGAATACTGCAACAGCAGAGAACTTACACCAGTTAAATTTGTATGACTACATGGACAAAACAATTAAAAACGTAGCTGCTTTAGCACTTGATGCTACAGTAATAATTGAAAACCAAATAGATAAAACGACACAAATACTTGCTATTCCTGCTTATTTAGAAAGTATTTTGTTAAATTTTGTAACAAATGGTATAAAGTATAGCTCTAATAAAAGAGCCAGCTATATAAAAGCCTACACTACTCTAGAAAAAGAGTATGTAGTTTTACACATCGAGGATAATGGAAGAGGTATCGATCTAAAAAAGAATGGCGACAAAATTTTTGGTATGTATAAAACATTTCATAACAACAAAGATGCTCGCGGAATTGGATTGTTTATATCAAAAAATCAAATAGAGTCCATGAACGGAAAAATAGAAGTAGAAAGTGAAGTAAATATAGGAACAACATTCAAAATATATTTTAATTATGAAAAAAATTAATATAGCTTGTATCATAGATGATGATCCAATTTTTGTATTTGGAACAAAAAAAATAATGCAGATTACTAACTTTTGCGAAAGCATTATTGTCTATGAAAACGGAAAAGAGGCTTACGAAAGTTTAAAATCGGCCATTAACGCCAATGAGCCGCAGCCTGACATTATACTACTTGATTTAAATATGCCAGTATGGGATGGTTGGCAATTTTTAGATGAATTTATTCAAATTCCCAATGAAAAAACAATAACAATCTATATCATTACAAGCTCTGTCGATCCTGCAGATGTCGAAAAAGCTAAAAAGTATGATGCGGTAAGCAGTTACATTGTAAAACCAATCACGACTAGTGAGTTAAAAAAAATTTTAACTTAATAAACACTCTTGACTGCTGATAAGCATTACAAACGTTAATAGTCAACAATTTAGTAGCTCAAATTACGTTTGATTCCCCATTAAATACCACACCATAAATATTTCAGTACCATAATTAAGAATTGACTTCAATAATAATTGTTACTCAATACTTGGTTGATACTACTATATGCCTAAGTGTGTTTTTTAAAATTTTATATTTAGAGAACTTCCTAGTACTCGCACGAAAGTCTGTCAGCATAGTAGGTATGCTATTTTATACGTTTCAATACACAAATAACTAAACCGTTTGACAGCAACAAATTAAGACACAAAAAAGAATAATTTGAACTTTTTTATGCTTAAAATGCCGTAATTTTTGTAATATCACAGTCTAATATGGTATATTTAAACAATATGTTGCCACAATTTTAGTGGTGATCCTACAACACCTATAAAAAAGTCTATGACAATCATAATCGCACTTTGTCTTTTATTGCTAGTTGCTTATCTATTTGATCTAACAGCATCTCGTACACAAATCCCTTCTGTAATTTTACTGCTCGTTTTGGGGTGGTTCGTTAGAGAGGCAACGTTACTACTTGATATCGAAATCCCTGATTTAAGCTCTACCCTACCTATTCTTGGTACAATTGGTCTAATTTTAATTGTTCTTGAGGGTTCACTTGAACTAGAACTCAATAAAACAAAAATAGGATTGATAAAAAAATCCTCCTTAGGTGCTTTCCTTCCGTTGGTAGTCCTTGCCTTTTCATTAGCCTACATGATGCATTATTACGGTGGTTATTCGTTTAAAGATTGCTTAACAAATGCTATTCCGTTTTGTGTAATTAGTAGTGCAATTGCGATACCTAGTGTTCGAAACTTAAGTAAGGATCAAAAAGAATTTATAATTTACGAAAGCAGTTTATCTGATATTTTTGGTGTTATTTTCTTCAATTTTGTGGCTTTCAATGCGACATTTGGACTAGAAACATTTGGATATTTTTGCCTAGAGCTACTTATCATAATCGTGATTTCGTTCGTGGCTACGATTTTACTGTCTTTTTTACTAAACAAAATAGACCATCATATCAAGTTTGTACCAATCATTCTTTTAATAATCCTAATCTACGAGATTTCTAAAATATGGCATTTACCAGCCCTAATTTTTATCCTTGTTTTTGGTTTATCAATTGGTAATTTAGATGAGTTAAAAGGATATAAATGGACACAAAGCTTCCGATTGGATTTACTGAATAAAGAGGTTTCAAAATTCAAAGAATTAATTATCGAAGCTACATTTTTAGTTCGTGCTTTATTCTTTTTGCTATTTGGTTATCTAATCAAAACCTCCGAAATAATAAATACGGATACGCTTGGCTGGGCAGTGATTATAGTACTCATTCTTTTTGTATTGCGATTTATTCAACTTAAAGTATCTAAAATACCACTTTCTCCATTGTTATTTGTAGCGCCGCGAGGATTGATCACTATTCTATTATTTCTTACAATTGCACCCGAAAGCACGATTGATATAGTCAACAAATCACTTATTATTCAGGTTATTTTGCTAACTGCTATTACTATGATGTTAGGACTAATGATAACAGCGAAAAAGGGAGATAAGAAAACGGAGGATAATACAGAAAAAAAGCACGAGGAATCTCCTATACTTTAAACAAAAAGCCGCTAAAAAGTTTAGAACTTGTTAGCGGCTTTTATTATTTGAGCATAAAGTTAACACCTATATTAAAACTCGTGCGACTATTAGTAATAGTTGAAGCAGAGTTTTCTTTAAAAATCTCTGTAAATCCAGTTTGCTCATCATACTCCAAGGATAGTTTTAGTTTATCGGAAATTGGGATGTTGACCCCTACTCCCAATGATAAACCAAAATCAACGGTATTAAATTCTTGTGTTAATTTGGTACCAAAAGTAGTTTCATTTGCGTTTAATAAAAAGCCTGTATAGGGTCCAAAATGCAGTTGCCAGTTTCTTTTTTTACCAAAATGCCAACTAGCTAATACAGGAATTGTTAAATAATTTAAATTAAAATTTGTTTTGTAAGAACCTTGGAGAGAAGGATCGAAAGACGAATTTTCTACAAAACCGTTATCCCAACCCTTTTTGTCATAAATCAACTTACTTTTTAAACTCCATCTATTAGAGAAAAAATAATCTGCTGAGGCACTCAAATTAAACCCTCTACTTGTATCAGAGTTACCGGAATTGTTTCCTACTAAACTAAAATTGACGCCTGAGTTAAAACCTAGTTCTACATCTCCTTTGCTATATTGTCCAAATGTAGCTATTGAAATCCCAAGTGCTAAAACACTTAAATACCCTTTTAAATTCATAACTTTTTTTTCGCAAATGTATCAAATAAATAGTAGGAAAAAACACTGGCTATTAACTTAAATTTTCTTCAAAGCAGCTATTAAAAGATCAATATCATTTTTAGTGTTAAATTGACTAAATGAGATGCGTAAACTTGGTTTTTTTAGATCTTCTACTGATAACATTTGTTCCAACACATGAGAAGGTCTAATACTACCACTCTGACAGGCGCTACCGCGGGAAACAGCAATTCCCTGCATATCTAAATGAAATAAAATCATAGCTGTTTTATCATTTGTAAAAGGAAATTGAACGTTTAGCATCGTATAAAACCCTTTTTTATCTCCGTTTATCTGATAGCCCGCAAATTCTTGGTCTAATTGTTCTAAAAGATAAGAACGTAAGCTTGCAATGTACTGTTGATCATGCTCTAAATTATCATAGGAAATAGCTAAAGCCTTTGCCATGCCAGCAATTTGGTGTAAGGCCTCGGTACCTGCTCTAACTCCTTTTTCTTGTTCTCCACCATGAAACAGCGGCTGTAATCCAGTGTTTTTTCTAACAAAAGCAAAACCAACACCTTTAGGTCCATGGAACTTATGGGCGCTAGCCACTATAAAATCAGCAGCAATAACTTGTAAATCGATCGCCATCTTACCAACTGATTGTACTGTATCAGAGTGAAACAAAACCTGATGTTCTTTGCAAATCACGCCTACTCGTTCTAGATCTAAAACAGTTCCTATTTCATTATTAACATGCATCAAACTAACTAATGTTTTGACATCCTGAGATAGTAACTCGACTAAATTAGTCAAGTCTATTTCACCATTTGGTTTAACTGCGACAAAATCTACCTGAATACCGTAGTCTTTTTGCAGCGCTAAAACGGTCTCTAAAACCGCATGATGTTCAATTTTACTAGTGATGATTCTTTTGACTTTTAAGTCAACCACAGCCGATCGTAAGATCCAATTGTTAGACTCTGTTCCGCAAGAAGTAAAAATAATTTCTTGAGCCGAAACATTAAAATACTTAGCAATAGACTTTCTAGATAACTCTAATATACTTTTAGCATTTCGTCCGTAACTATGTGTAGAGGAAGGATTTCCATAATCGTTTGACATAACCTGCGTCATCTCCTCGATAACTAAAGGATGTATTGCTGTCGTAGAGGCATTGTCGAGATATACTTTCTTCATTACTGTTTATTAAAAAATTAGATAAGATGAAAATAGAAATAGATGATTTATTTGAAGCGATTAAAGGCTAATATGACACGATTTAAAAATTTTGAAAAGAAATACAGACCAGCCCTTATATTCGAAACCATCTTCTTTCTATACTGCAAAGATAGTCATTTCAGCTGTTGTACTTCAATGCAAGAGCAGGCTTACCATTTTTCTTTTTGGGTCAAAAAATTAATATACTGTTAAAATAGCTGTTTTTAAAGGAGACCGCATTTCAAACAACTTAAAAATTCTATTTTTGCTACAAATATGTAAAACATGAAAAAAGTTATTAGTCTATTACTTATCGCCTTTGCAATAAACAGTTGCGATGACGGTAATTTAATACAGGAAAATATTAGTTTTGAAGATGTAGAAGCAGTAGAAAGCTGTACTAATGGTATTATTTACAAGCTAAAAGATCAGGAATCACTGTTGCTTGATGTCCCTGAGGAAACCTTTGTGAATGAAACCTCTACTACAACATTGGATATCAGTACAAACAGAGTGGTGTATCGTTTTTACAACGGAACGGTATCAACTGATAACATATGCGCAACTATTCCGCCAGCTACGCCCATCGTAACAGACCAAAGGACGGCTACAAAAGGACAAATAGTGATTACCACAACTGCAAAAAAAGAGTCTAACACAACAGCTAATAGCACTAAAATAACTGGTTATAATCATAACATAGTCCTAAAAAACGTGACTTTTGAAAAAAGTAATGGGAACCAAGTTTACGAAACATTTGTATTTGGAGACTACATTACTACCGCTACAAACTTACCTTTTTTGTTTGATCAAAGCTTAGACAAATGCAGTAGTTCGAACCAAGTTTATAACTTTACAAGTAGTGAAGCGATGCAATTAAATATCGATCCAAGCCTAATTGTAAATCAAGTTACACCTTTAAATACACCTAGAATAGGACTAATATCAACTACTACAAATAGCTTAACATATCGCTTATTTTCGGGTGGCGTTTTAACAAATAGCTACTTTTGCAATGCTGTTACACCTACTACCCCAAGTATTAATCAAGAGTGGAATGCAGTTGCTGGAGTTAGCAATACAAGTGGGATAATAGAGGTCACTACAACCACTAGCGGACCCAATACTTTTAAGCATACAATCGTATTAAAAAAGGTAACATTTAAGAGAGGAAATGACGATTTTTTACTGGGTGACAATTACACTTTTGGTGATCTTTTAACAACCAATTAAGTCTAAAAAAACAGCTTAAAAAACCAATTAAAAAGCCCTCATTTGAACAAACAAATGAGGGCTTTTTTTGCTTCATACTAACCTTACCTACTACTTTGTTTGATATAAACTTCAGTAGCACCTTGACCATATTTTTGATAATTAGCTTCTCTAAAATCAATATTATCATACCTACCTAACAAGAAATCAAGCTCGGCTTTTAGCACACCTTCGCCAACACCGTGAATAAACACAATCTTAGGAATACGGTTTTTTATTGCAAATTCAATATGACGTTTTGCCGTTTCTGACTGCAAGGTTAGAATATCATAATTAGACATTCCGCGTTTGTTAGGAACCAACTTTTCGATGTGTAAATCGAATTCCGGAACCGAAACCTCTTGCTTATCCTTGCGAATTTTGACAAAACTACGTGGTTTTGGAATGGCTTTTTCTCTTGTAATTTCATCTATATCTATTCTTTTAATAGAATTCATTAAATTAATGGAATCGTTCACTTTAAGTAATTCGTTGACAAAAAATGTCATCACAAATCCTTGCTCTGTTTCGATAGTAACTTCTTGTCCTTTGGTTGACAATACCACGCCGTTCAACGCTTCATCTAACACTGAAACTTTATCTCCTTTATTAAACATCTTCTTCCTCTTTATCTTGGTTCTTACTCGGTGTTTTTGCACTTAACCTCATCATCCCATACATAAAAACGACTATAGCAATAACTGTTATATAAACGTTTTTGTCTGGGCTCACCTGCTCATAAAAAGCAACAATAATAGCGACGGTCATTATTAAAATTAAAAATTTTTTCATTTGTAGTGTATCAGTTTTCAAAAGTAACACTTTTAAAATTGTCTTTCATTTTTATCAAAAAAGCTTTCTATTAATTTTGTAAATTGTACCCAAGAAAAAACGTGATGAATTTAGAAAAATACATGATACCTTGCTTAAGTAAAACACTATTTGGAATAGAGTGTTTGGGTTGCGGTTTTCAGCGCTCGCTCCTACTCTTTTTGAAAGGGGATTTCAAAGGCTCTTTTTACATGTTTCCTGCTTTAATTCCTTCGCTATTATTTCTTCTTTTTATCGGATTACATCTAATTAATAATCGCCTATTTTCTCAAAAAAATATTTTTGTTTTAGGAATAATTAATGTCATTTTTATGATTGCTGGTTATGTTTACAAACATTACTAAATTCTATTTTATGTTCATTAAGGAACAGCTATTTCTATGATGAACTCCCTATCATTTTTTACATTGAAATTAAACAAGTAAATTTAACTTTTGTCGAGACTACTGTCTTGTCGTTTATTTATTTTGTTGTGAGCTAGAATCTGTTTCATCTGGTACTTTATGTTACACAGACGAATCCTTAATTACATAATGTTCCCGGGAATAATGGTTAACTATTGAGGCCCTTTTTTGACTACTTTATCCAAAATAGTTCAATATCTTTGTTTTCGCTCCTCATTTAGAAAAGCAGTTATTGACTTCCGAAACGAAATCTCATACAAAATTCTAATTTCGGCGCTGTTTTATCGCAAGGCGAAACCGCAAGGAAGGTGCAAAATTTTCAATTATACTAACATTTCAATCCCATAATCATGACAAAAGATCTGATTATTAAAAATATCGGTTTACTCAAAAGTCATTCGACGATAAACTATAGCATTAAAACAAAAACAGAAGTTTTTACTGAAAAACTATTTTATACCCTGTTTGATTCCAATGCTCCACTTGAAGAAAGTATTAATGAGTTAGAAAAGCAATTCAAGGAAATATCAGCTATAGCGTGTAAAAAACCACATGCTTTATGCGATTCCTATTGGGATAGTTTCTTAGAAAAATTGCCTTCAGTACTCGCAAAACTTAATCAAGATGCCGCTTACATTCTTAAAAATGATCCTGCTTCTAACAGTATCGAGGAAGTGTACTTAGCCTATCCTGGATTTTATGCGATCGCTATTTACCGCTTAAGTCATGAGTTGTATGCTTTAGACTTATTACTTTTTTCAAGGTTAATGAGTGAATATGCGCACCGTATTACTGGAACTGATATTCATGCTGGAGCACAAATTGCTTCTCCGTTTTTTATAGATCACGCAACCGGTATTGTAATTGGAGAAACTGCGGTAATCGAAAAAAATGTTAAAATTTATCAAGGAGTAACGCTAGGAGCACTAAGCGTCAGCAAGGACATGAAAAACGAAAAAAGACATCCAACGGTCGAAGAGGATGTTTGTATTTATGCTAATGCAACAATATTAGGCGGGACGACCGTGATAGGCCGAAAGAGTATCGTGGGAGGAAATGCTTGGGTTACCAAATCGATTCCGCCAAAATCACTGGTATTAAACACAACAACAACCGAAGTCAAAATTAAAGAGATCAAATAATATGAAACCTCAAAATATTCTAAATCTTATAGGGAATACGCCATTAGTAGAATCTGTAAACTTAGTTAAGAACAAAAACGTAAAATTACTTTTAAAGCTCGAAGGGAATAATCCAGGAGGCAGCGTTAAAGATCGTGCAGCTTATAACATGATCGCCTCTGCCCTAGAACGTGGCGATATTAAAAAAGGTGATAAATTGATCGAAGCGACCAGCGGAAATACCGGAATTGCTTTGGCGATGATTGCGCAGCTAATGAATATCGATATCGAATTAATCCTTCCTGAGGATTCTACCAAAGAACGAACACAAACCATGAGAGCGTATGGCGCCACTGTGATTCTTACACCAGCCAAAGACGGGATTTTAGGCTCAAGGGATTATGCTGATAAAAAAGTGGCAGAGGGAGGCTATATTATGTTAAATCAGTTCGCCAATGACGACAACTGGAAAGCGCACTACAAAACTACTGGTCCCGAAATATGGAATGATACCG
>CAXBGV010000019.1:0-16391 GCA_963975235.1 uncultured Flavobacterium sp.
CATCTTTACGATGATCTAATCGCTTCCATTCGATTAGTAGCAACGGAGGTTGAAGGCATTGTTGGGACCGAAAAATGTTTTATCAGAAAGTCAGGGATGAAGTTTCATGTAGAATTACACGCAATTGTAAATGCTAATAAAACAGTTAAAGAAGGGCATCAGCTATCACATCAATTGAAGGATGCTCTGCATAAAGAAATAGATGAATTAGGACATATTCTCATACATATAGAACCCGATGATGAATAAGATTTGGAAACAAAAAAGAGTCAGCTAATCAAGAAGCTGACTCTTTTTTTATCGTCATTATTATGTGATTACAAGAACGACTCTATTGCTAAGTCGTAGCTTTTTAGACCAAAACCCAGTATGACGCCCTTTGCATTTCCAGAAATGTAAGATTGGTGTCTAAAGCTTTCTCTTGAAAAAGTATTAGAAATATGAACTTCAACTACCGGAGCTTTTATTGCTTTTACCGCGTCGCCTATTCCTATAGAGGTATGAGTGTACGCACCAGCATTAAGTATTATGCCATCGTATGTAAAGCCGTATTCTTGAATTTTATCAATTAATTCTCCTTCGATATTGCTCTGGAAATATGAAAATTCCATTGCAGCATATCTAGCTTGTAGGTTTGTAAAGTACTCCTCAAATGTTTGGCTTCCGTATATTTCAGGTTCTCTCTTGCCTAATAAATTAAGATTAGGTCCGTTGATAATGCAAATTTTCATAGCGTATGTTTTGGTAAAAATAAAAAAACCGCTCTAATAATAAAGCGGTTTTTTCAGATTGTTTATAGTTTTTAGAACATAATTCCAGCAGATACTTGAAAAGTCGAATTTTTAATGTCGGCATTTTTAGAAGCTTCAGTTAAACCAAGTCCGTAACGTGCTTGTACAAATAGATTCTTAGTAATGTTAAGTCCTAAACCTCCAACAGCTGCAAATTCAAAAGTCTCTGAATCCTTAAAATTCACATTGTTTCTTTCGCTTAACAAAAAGGAAGCTTGTGGGCCTAATTCTAAACTTAAACTGTTACTTAAATAGATTTTCGCTACTACTGGAATGGATAAATACCCTAGCTCATTTTTGAATTCATTAACTCCGTTTTTATAATTT
The DNA here is from genome assembly GCA_963975235.1 of uncultured Flavobacterium sp. Taxonomy (GTDB): domain Bacteria; phylum Bacteroidota; class Bacteroidia; order Flavobacteriales; family Flavobacteriaceae; genus Flavobacterium. Next base: position 1,119 of record CAXBGV010000019.1, read on the forward strand.
GCTCCTTGTGTCGAATACAAAAGTTCGGGCTGAATAGCAAAACCTTCTGTTAATTTAACTTCGGCTACTAAACCTGCATGGTAACTAGTGATAGCTTCTGAGTCATAGTTTGACGGTGTTACCGTGATATCAGTTCCGTTTTGATTGGCGTAGTTTATACCTCCCTTAATTCCTAGTCGTACTGATTGAGCTTCAACATTTGCTGATAATGCAAAAAATGCAATGGCTGCTAAGATTACTTTTTTCATGATGTGATTTTTTATTTTTGATAGTTGCAAGGTACAGACTTTGCCTTAGCTTATTATTGTAGAATTTTTATTTTTTATTGTAATATTTCAACCACGGTGTACAAGCATAAAAATGGTTGGAGTTGTGAAGCTAAAAATTTCATTTTAGTGTGACAGTTTTTGTAATTGATTAGCGCTTGTTGTACATTTTGTACTGCTTTTTTTTAGATTTATTACCTAAAATTATTCGTTTATGTATCACTAAAAACAGTGATTTTTTTGTCGTTATAGTGTTGTTATATAGCTGTTTAATTTGTTTTTTAGGAGTGATTTTTTTTAAAGCGAATATTCTGTGAGAAAATGACGCTATATTTGCGTTCGTTAATCGAACAAACAAACAAAACAAAACAAAAATGAAAAAAATTATTTTAACAGTTGCGGCTGTATTTGCTTTTGGAATGGCTAATGCTCAAAAAGAAGGTGGTTTTAGAGTAGGTTTAGATTTAGGGTATACAGTACCGTCTAACGGTGGTGGTGGTGTCTTGCTTTCTATTGAGCCTAAGTACAACATCAAAGATAATATGAATGTTGGTTTACGTATTGGTTCTGCTGCAATGGTACGAGATATCAATACAGATAATAACAATACAACTGCAAAAATTTCTGCTAATGGTTCTTATGTAGGAACTTATGATTATTATTTCAATGGTAGTGGTAGTACTTTCGTTCCTTACATTGGTGGTGGTGCAGGATACTATACAATCGCAAATGTAGAATTTGATGATAATAACGGTGGTACTCCAGACAATCTAGATGCTTCTGGCAAATTTGGAGGATTAGTTAGAGGTGGTTTTGAATGGGGTAAATTCAGAATGGGATTAGAGTACAATTTAGTTCCTAAATCAAATTTACAAGACTCAAATGGAGCTAATACAGGAAAAGTGTCTAATTCTTATTTAGGAATCCACTTAGGCTTTTACGTAGGTGGTGGTAAATGGGGTAAATAAAATTATCTTACTAAATTATATAGAAACCTCTCATTTATTGGGAGGTTTTTTTATGTCCTAAAATACCGTTACTTTGTGAGCATGAACTGGGATTCGTATATAAAGAGTTATCAATCGTATCTAAAAATAGAACGCGGTCTGTCTAAAAACACAATTGAGAATTACTCTTTTGATGTAGAGCGCTTATGCCTATATTTAGAAGAAAATGGTTATGCTATTTCGCCTACCGTAATTGATGATACTGTTGTGCAGCAATTTATTTATGTTATTTCTGCTCAAGTCAATGCGCGCTCTCAGGCAAGAATAATTTCTGGTTTAAAAAGTTTTTTTAATTACTTAATTTTCGAAGACTATCGCGAGGATAATCCATTGGAACTAATCGAGTCTCCTAAAACTGGAAGAAAATTACCTGATACTTTGAGTATTGAAGAGATCGATGCACTCATTGATGCAGTCGACTTAAGCTCGAATGAAGGGGAACGAAATAGAGCTATGTTAGAGACTTTATACGGTTGCGGACTTCGTGTTTCAGAGCTAGTAGCGCTAAAGATTTCGTATTTATTTTTTGATGAAGGTTTTATTAAGATCACTGGTAAAGGAAACAAGCAACGTTTTGTACCTATTAGTGATGTATGTCGTACTTATATCGAAAATTATAAGGACACAGTAAGAGTGCATATAAATGTCAAAAAAGGCTATAATGATACTTTGTTTCTTAATAGACGAGGAAGTCAATTGACACGCGCCATGATCTTTACTATTATTAAAAATCTTGCGCTAAAAATTAATTTAAGTAAAACAATAAGTCCTCATACCTTTAGGCATTCTTTTGCTACGCATTTATTAGAAAATGGCGCTGATCTTAGGTCGATACAATTAATGCTTGGACACGAGTCTATAACAACAACTGAAATTTATTTGCATTTAGACAGAAAGTTTTTAAAAGAAGTAATTCATAATTTTCATCCACGAAAATAATATTGAGCTAACTTTATGATTACAATTATAAAAAAAGCACTTCAGTATACTGAAGTGCTTTTGTGTTGTGATCAATTCTGATACTATCAAAATTGCTATTGCTTTACTGTATTATTTTGCAATGTTTACTGCTCGCGTCTCTCTAATTACAGTCACTTTTACTTGACCTGGATAAGTCATTTCAGTTTGTATTTTTTGTGAAATTTCAAATGATAAATTGGCTGCATTATCATCTGATACTTTTTCGCTTTCTACAATAACACGTAGTTCTCTACCCGCTTGAATGGCATAAGCATTTTTTACACCTGTAAAACCGTATGCCACTTCTTCAAGATCTTTTAAACGTTGAATGTAAGAATCTAATACTTGTCTTCTGGCGCCTGGTCTTGCACCTGATATAGCATCACACACCTGAATGATTGGTGATAATAATGATTTCATTTCGATCTCATCATGGTGAGCTCCAATAGCATTACAAACTTCTTCTTTTTCGCCATATTTTTCAGCCCATTGCATTCCTAACAAGGCGTGCGGTAAATCACTTTCGGCATCTGGTACTTTTCCTATATCATGTAAAATTCCAGCTCTTTTAGCTAATTTCACATTCAAGCCAAGTTCAGCAGCCATGATTCCACACAGTTTAGAAACCTCACGAGAGTGTTGTAGTAAATTTTGTCCGTAAGAAGAACGGTACTTCATACGACCTACTACTTTGATAAGTTCAGGGTGTAAACCGTGAATACCTAAATCGATAACTGTTCGTTTACCAACTTCGATAATTTCGTCATCAATTTGTTTTGCTGTTTTAGCAACAACTTCTTCGATTCGTGCAGGGTGAATACGTCCGTCCGTTACTAATTTGTGTAAAGCTAAACGAGCAATTTCTCTACGAACAGGATCAAAACAAGAAAGGATAATTGCTTCAGGCGTATCATCAACAATGATTTCTACTCCTGTCGCAGCCTCTAGCGCTCTAATGTTTCGTCCTTCACGACCAATAATTCGACCTTTAACATCATCAGATTCAATATTGAAAACAGAAACACAATTTTCTACTGCTTCTTCTGTCCCAACTCTTTGAATTGTATTTATGATAATTTTCTTTGCTTCTTGCTGTGCAGTTAGCTTAGCCTCTTCAATAGTATCTTGAATATGAGACATTGCCTTAGTTTTTGCTTCTGCTTTAAGACCTTCTACTAATTGCTCTTTTGCATCTTCAGCTGATAATCCTGAGATTACTTCTAATTGTTGCAACTGACTTTTGTGCATTTTCTCTACTTCGGCTTGTTTTTTGTCTAAGCTTTCAATTTTAGAAGTATACTCTGCTGTTTTATTTTCAAAATCGTCGTTTACTTTCTTAGCTTTAGAAAGTTCGTTTGAAATTTGAGATTCTTTATCTCTTATTCTTTTTTCAACCTCGGCCACTTTTTTATCTCTTGCAAGGATTACTTGTTCGTGCTCTGATTTTAATTCGATGAATTTTTCCTTTGCTTGAAGAATTTTATCTTTTTTTATGTTTTCAGCTTCTAAATTGGCATCTTTCAAAATAGAAGCTGCTTCTTTTTTAGCATTTTTAATTAAGTTTGAAATATTGCTTTTTTCTATGATTTTTGCGATTCCAAAGCCCGCTGCAATACCTATAATTGCCGAAATAACGATCGTTAATATGTCCATGTTTGTTAAAATTTATAAATATAAAAAGCCTACATTAATTGCTTGAATAAACTCGAAAAGACAAGTTTTGAGCTAACTCGTTGTTCAAGCTTCCAAACTGAATTGGCTTGCTATAGTAACGATGATTCGCTCATTCTAAAATGTTAGTGTTGAGTTTACCAATTGTGAACTAATGTAGGCAGTATCTTAGTTTCTTGTAAAGAACGTTTAATTGTCGAGATATTGATCGAGAAGCGCATTGATTTTTTTAATTCTTTCAATAGTTTCCTCGCCATTTATAGCATTGTCAATTTGTTTTTGCTCTGATTGTGATGCAAATTGCAACGCGCACATGGCTAATACATCTTGTTTGTCGCGAACAGCATAGTTTTCTTCAAATTGCTTCATCATCACATCAATTTTCTTTGAAGCGCTTCTTAAGCCTTCCTCTTGATTAAGTTCTACCGTTAACGGGTACACTCGATCTGCAATTGATATTTTAATTTTAAGCTTTTCGTCCATATTTATACTAATCTGATAACTGTGCGATACAGTGATCAATTTCACGAATTAATGAATTTATTTTAAGCTTTGTATCCCTTTTGTTTTCTTCACTGCCTAGTAGTGAGCTAGCCATTTTGAGTGTTTCATATTGCGATTTTAACGCTTCAATTTCATTTGACTGATCTTGTATGATTTTTGCAGATTTTGTTAATTCGATTTTTAATCCTTGATTGTTTTTCTCTAAAGTTTTTATTTTCAGAATAAGTTTTACAACTTTATTTTCAAGAGTATCAATTATTTCTGCAATTACACTCATTATCGTACCTAATTCATTACTTAATATTACAAATTTAGTATTAGTTTTTATTATTACAATATTTTATTGGTTTTTTTATTTTAAAATAACTAATATATTGCAGGATAATAGGTTAGGAAATGTGTTCTTTTTTGCAATCTATTCCGAAATACTTTTTTTACCTTAGCAAAAAAGATTACTATGAGATTTTTTATTTTTTTTCTACTTTTTACAGGACTATCAAATGCTCAGACTAGTTATCCAAAAGAGTATTTTGGATTTCCACTAGATATCCCTATGCAGTTATCAGGGAATTTTGGTGAATTAAGACCCAATCATTTTCATGCTGGTTTTGATTTTAAAACGCAACAGCGCGAGGGTTTAAAGGTGTATGCAGTAGCAGATGGGTACGTGTCAAGAATTAAGATCTCCTCTTTTGGAAACGGAAAAGCTATTTATATTACACATCCTAATGGGTATACAACGGTTTATTGTCATTTAAAAAATGCAGATGGCGCCATTGATGATTACATAAAGAAAGCGCAGTACAAAGAGCAATCCTATGAAGTTGAATTGTTTCCTAAAGCGACTGAATTAGTTATTCAAAAAGGCCAAGTTATAGCCTTTTCCGGAAATACAGGTTCATCAGAAGGGCCACATTTGCATTTTGAATTTCGCGACAGCAAAACGGAAAAAATTATAAATCCAATGTTGTTTGGTTATGATCAATATAGTCAGGACACCAAAAAGCCTGCGCTTTCTGCTGTCTATGTTTATCCAGTAGATAGCAAAACAATAGTGAATCAATCTAATAGGCCATTGCTTCTAAATCTAGCCTTGCAAAAAGATGGTACTTATTTAGCAAATAAGGTTAGTGCCAATGGGAAAATAGGGTTTGGTATTACCGCTGTTGATTATGATAATGTCTCATATAATAAAAATGGTGTCTACAAAATACAGTCTTTCGTAAATGGTAAGCCTAACTTTGGCTATCAATTTGATACGTATTCCTTTGATGACATGCGTTATATAAATGCTTTAGTAGACTATCCTAAATATCGAAAAACGTACCAAAGGGTACAAAAGTTATTTATGGCTAATCCGTACAAATTAAGTATTATCAAAACAGATGAGACGAACGGCGTTATTGAGGTAGTTCCAAACTTATCAGCAGTATGTAGGATTGAACTATCTGATTTTTATGGTAATAAAACGACTGTAAATATTCCAATAAGCTACGATGCTGCAACAGCTGTGGTTGGTAAGGAAGTGGTTGCCTCTAATTATTTTATAAAAGTAAATAAGGACAACATTTTTGCCAAAAATAATATGTCCGTTTTTTTTCCTTCAGGTACCTTTTATGAAGATTTTGATATGAATTTTGATGTAAAAGGAGATACATTATTTTTGCATGATGATTCAGTTCCAGTTCATAGTTATTTTACAATTACAATAGAGAGTGATAAATACACAGAAAGCCAAAAAGAAAAAATGTTTATTGCAGATGTTGATAAGGCAGGTCGCAAAGGATACAATAGCACAACAATAAAAGGAAATGTTTTTAGTACTAGAACTCGCGAATTAGGCAAGTACATGTTAGCATCAGATACAGTGGCGCCATCTGTTACGATCACGAGCCCAATTGAGGGCAAATGGATTAGCGCACAGAAAACGGTACAGTTTACAATAGGAGATGCAGGATCAGGAATAAAAAGTTATGATGGTTACCTAAATGGTAAGTGGATTTTATTTGAGCATGATCACAAAACAAAAAAAATCACACATACTTTTGATAATAGTTTGCTTGCCGAAGGTGCTAATAGTTTGAAACTTGTTGTTACAGACAACGTAGGTAATGCAACTACCTTTGAAACACAATTTTTTAGAAGTCAAAAATAAAAATAGACAAAGAGCTTGAACCATAAAAAAATATTTATTGCTACTGTACTATTACTGATTGGTTTTGGGTCATTTGCTCAAACTGCTCGTGTAAATGGTGTTATTCTAGATCAGGCCAATCGTCCTGTAGATGGGGTAAATATTTCCTGTGGAACTGAAAATACGACTACAAACAAAAACGGGTTTTATAGTATAAAAGTGGTAGCGTCTCAAAAAGCTACTTTAACTTTTACCCATGTTTCCTTAAAAAAAGCCGTTCTTACTGTTGTACTGAAGGACAACGAAGACTTTGAGTTTAATGTGGTGATGAATGACCAAACCGAGCAAATAGGAGAAGTTGTAGTGACCTCAAATAACAAACGATTGGTACAAGGCTTGATAAGTATTGAGCCTGAAATTATTAGAAAAATCCCAGGTGCTAATCCCGGAATCGAAAATATTTTAAGAACATTAGCGGGGGTAAATGCCAATAATGAGTTGAGTACGCAGTATGCAGTTCGCGGCGGTAATTATGACGAGAATTTAGTTTACGTGAATGAAATCGAAATTTACCGTCCTTTTTTAGTTCGTTCTGGTCAGCAAGAAGGATTAAGTTTTACCAATACTGATTTGGTGCAAAATGTTGATTTTTCTGCGGGAGGATTCCAAGCAAAATTTGGCGACAAATTATCCTCAGTTTTGGATATTACGTATCGAAATCCGGTGCAATTTGCAGCAACTGCAGAGGCAAGTTTCCTTGGCGGAAGCCTATCGGTAGATGCGGTTTCTAAAAATAAAAAGTGGTCAGCTATTACAGGTGTGCGGTACCGCAATAATAGTTTATTAGTAAATAGTCAAGATACCCAGACCAATTATACTCCATCGTTCGTAGATGTACAAACAAATATAAATTACCAAGCATCTGCTCGTTGGCAATGGAGTTTTTTAGGAAATATTTCTCAAAATAAATACGATTATGCACCATTAACACGTGTGACTAAATTTGGTACTGTCGATCAGCCTATGGCATTGTCAGTTTTCTATGAAGGTCAAGAAAAAGACAAGTACAATACTTATTTTGGTGCATTAAAATCAACTTATAAAGTTTCTGATCGTTTTACCTTAAAATTCATAGGTTCGCTTTTTCATACTTTAGAGCAAGAGTATTTTGATATTTTAGCGCAATATCGCTTGGGCGATGTAGATGTAAATATTGGATCAGACACTTACGGTGATGTTTCTTTTACCAAAGGAATAGGCTCTCAACTCAATCATGCTCGAAACGATTTAGATGCTTTAATTATAAATGCAGAGGTAAAAGGGTTTTTAGATTGGAAAAAAAACAACATCGAGTGGGGGGCAAAGTACACCCGTGAATCCATAAGAGATCGCTTGATTGAATGGGAAGTCATTGATTCAGCAGGTTTTTCAATTAATCCTCCACGAATCGATTTAGCTTTAAAAGACGAGCCTTACACTATTTATGAAGGTCCTTTAGTCCCGTATCAATCGGTTCGAGCAAAAAACTTTAACACTATTAATAGATTTTCAGGATATGCACAATGGTCTCGACGTGACAAACTAGGTGCAACCGAAATTTGGTACAACGCGGGTGTAAGGTTTCATAATTGGCAGGTATTGGGTGCTTCGACAATTGGTAAGTCACAGTTTACAATTAGTCCTCGTGCTCAATTTGCAATAAAGCCTGCTTGGCAAGCAGATATGGTTTTTAGAGTTTCAGGTGGATTCTATCATCAACCACCATTTTATCGAGAATTGAGAGACGCAACAGGTCAAGTACGTCCCAATGTAAAAGCGCAACAATCTATTCATTTTGTACTAGGTAACGACTATAGTTTTAAAATGTGGGATCGTCCCTTTAAATTGGTTTCTGAGTTGTATTACAAATCACTTACTGACGTAAATACGTATACAATTGATAATGTCAGAATTCGATATGCCGCCTCTAATGTTGCCAAAGCCTATGCTCAAGGTTTGGATTTACGTCTTAACGGAGAATTTGTTCCTGGGACTGAGTCTTGGTTTAGTTTTGGGTATTTAAAGACCGAAGAGAATAGCGCAGATCAAGGCTATATTGCTCGTCCTACAGACCAGAGATTGAAATTTGGGATTCTTTTTCAAGATTATATGCCTAATATTCCTTCGATGAAAGTGTATTTAAATTTGGTTTATAATACGGGAGTTCCTGGTGGGTCACCAGCATATGCAAATCCTTATTTATATCAAAACAGACTTAATGACTACCGTAGAGTAGATGTTGGTTTTTCTAAAGTTTTGATTGACAATACCATTGGGAGAAATAAAAAAAATTGGTTAGGCAATCTTAAAGAACTAGCGGTAGGATTGGAAATTTTCAATCTTTTTAACAATCAAAATGCGATCACTAACACATGGGTTAGAGATGTCTATTCAAAAAATGAGTATGCCATTCCTAATTATATGACAAGACGTGTTTTTAATATTAAGTTAAACGCCAGATTGTAGAGAGGACCGTTTGAAAAAAATGGTTGTAGTAAGGTGATAAATTGAGATTAAATAAAGGTTGCGTTTTTAAAATTGATTACATTTGAAATTATTTAAATATTAGATCATATGAAGAAATTACATATCGCCTTGTTAAGTACCGCAGTTTTATTATTTGTGAGTTGCAAGGAAGACGTTGAGAAACCTAAAGTAATCTATGATGCTGCTAATAAAGTAAAAGGAATCTCAAAAATCGATTCTACTCAAATATCGATAGCAGATCTTCCTATTCAAATGGAGGGAACTGATTATTTGATCCATCCCGTAGGTGACTTGAGGGTATACGAGCGCGGATCAAAATCGAGATACGGATCTTCTAGTGTTATCGATGTTAGTTTTACCATCTCTAATTATGGAGAGGATGAAATCACGGGGTATTTGCAAAACTTAAAATTCCAAAAAATAGATTCAGATTCGATACACAGTCTAACTGATAAGCCTGCTCTAATTCTTACAGCTACTTACTTGGCATCAGTTTCGGATAGGAATAGAAAGCAAATAATGGTTTATACCATGTACGATGTCGATACCAATAGAGATGGAAAGCTCGACACTAGTGATATTAAATCATTATACTTAAGTGATATTAGTGGAAATAAATTCACGAAAATATCAGCAGATTTTCAAGAATTGATCGATTGGAATCTAATAGAATCAACTAGTCGCTTGTATTTTAGAACAGTTGAAGATACCAATAAAAATGGCCAGTTCGATAAAAATGATGTCGTACACTACAATTTTGTAAACTTGGCAAATAGTGACTGGAAGGTAGCTACTTATGAACCGATATAATCGTATTTATCTACAGCGTTGCAAACTACCTTAAGTTGTAGAGAAGTATTGTTTTTGTTCTATAAAAAAGGTGATTATTTGTGGCAAAATCAATTAAGTTGCTTCCTAATGCAATTAGTAGATTAGTGCAATTGAAGGGTTTTAGATCAAAATATCACTTTCTAAATCAGATTTTTCAATCGTGAAATCAAAACCTAATTGAGCTACTAATTGAATGACTAAATTTTTATACCAATTTTCTGATTTAGGATGAATATAAATTCGTTCGATTAATTGATCAATATCTACGGTAATTTTCAATCCATCATTTAATGTTGTTTTTGTTTCAGCAACGTCTGTTATTATCCTAACTTCGCGTTCGTATTGAAAGCTTTTTCGTTTAAAAAGAAAAGGGAAAAACATGTCGTCAAACGGAATGTATTCTTTTTTATAGTCGATATAATTAACTTCACCTATAAACTGCTTGTAGTTTTGCTCTGGTTCAACTGCTTTTTGTAAGCGGCCAATAGTAGATTGAATGGCTAGTCCTTCACTGTTTTGAGTAAATATTTGCCACATGGCGAATGATTCATATTCGTTGATATGCCAACTGCTTATGGCTACTTTCTCTCGGTGCGTTTTATAATAATGTAAAAAATCAGGATTGTCTATTGATAGCTTTCGAATTTCTTCAAAAGTAGGTTCGCTAAAAGTACCTTCATACTGATCCTCAAATTTATCGGACCGTGACATAAATAATTTTTTAGACATCAACAAATCTAAAAATTTAGATAAGTCTAGGTATTTCCAAACAATAGTATTTGGATCTTTTGGAAGTATAATGTTCGTATTACTGATGTACATAGAAAATAAATTGGTAGTGTCATATTAAAGGGTACAGGTAAAGTTCAGCAATTTAAATTATAATCAATACTAAATTTGCTCTTTTTTTGACTTTCATATGCGTTTGAATTGTACTGTTATAGTCGCTCAGTAATTCATTTTTAGATTGTCTGAAGTTTGCTAAGGTAGATCAAGAGTTTTTGTTGTGTGCTTCATAGTCTTGTTTTATGCTATCGTTCTGCATCATATTTGTTTTAGGATTTATTGCTTGTTGAACTTACGAATCGTTCTACTAATAAAAAGACCTCCAAGAAGTCCAGGTAAACTCCATGCTAGTATTGGCGGTAAAAAAGTGTTGTTTACTACTAGGAAAGCTGTAAAAGCAGCAATGTAGGAACCGGTCATTCTCCCGATATGATTTTTTAATCCGTATAATTTATCAGTAACTTTATTGGTGTACCCTTTATAATCTATGTAGCACATACGAAAACTTAGCACTCCAAAAAGAAAAAAAACGATTCCAAAAAATTGTTTTTGTACAGCGTATTTGTAAGTAATAAAGAAAAAAAGTAGGGAAGAGGTAAACATTAATGCGGTCAAGATTATGTCACCTATTTTTGGTTTCTGCCCCATGTGTACCTGTTTTAATTGTAGCATTCGATACCCAGATACGGAGAGATAAATGGTGAAAACGCCAACGATAAATAAAAAAAGGTTGGGATGTACATAGGAAAGATAAAAGGCTGCAAGTCCTGTGCCTACCATTGCTACAGTAAAAATTTTGCCGAGATTTTTGTGTAAGCGATCGCCTTTTTTTCGGCTTAAGATAATGGTGCCTAAAAGTAGTCCAGTAGATCCGAAAACGATGTGCAGTAATAAAATAAGTTTAAAAATCATGTTGTTTAGTATTCATTAAAAAAGGTTGAGTAAATATATTATATATCACTCAACCTCTTTTTAATTTAGTACCCAACTGTTATTTTTGTCTACTCAACTGTAGTAAAGTGCATTTTATTCTAATGATTGCATTGTAACAAGCTTGTTGTAAGTGCCCTGTAGCGCAATTAGCTCTTCGTGTGTTCCTTTTTCTACGATTATACCTTTTTGCATTACTATAATCACATCTGCTTTTTGAATCGTAGATAGTCGATGTGCAATTACGATTGATGTTCGGTTTTGCATCATATTCTCCAAAGCTACTTGTACAAATTTTTCACTTTCAGTATCTAAAGCGGATGTGGCTTCATCTAAAATCATAATTGGAGGATTTTTCAATACGGCTCTAGCAATCGAAAGTCGCTGTTTTTGTCCACCAGAAAGCTTATTTCCGCTATCTCCAATATTGGTGTATATTCCTTTTGGTAAGTCTTTTACAAATTCGTAGGCATTGGCTATTTTTAGTGCTTCGATTATTTCGTCATCTGTTGCATCTAGTTTTCCTAAAGCTATGTTTGCTTTTATGGTGTCATTAAATAGAATACTGTCTTGGGTAACAAGTCCCATCAAGCCTCGCAAGGATTGCAGATTCATATCTTTGATATCGGTGTTGTCAATGGCAATTGTTCCTTGCTGAACATCGTAAAAGCGAGTCAATAAGTTGGCAATCGTACTTTTTCCGCTACCTGACTGCCCCACTAGTGCTATCGTTTGTCCTTTTTTGACTTCTAACGAAAAGTCTTTTAATACAATTTCATCTTCGTATTTAAAGTTGATGTTGTTAATCGTAATACTAGAATCAAATGTTTCTTTTTGGATTGCGTTTTCTTTAGAAGTGATTTCGTTCTCTACTTCTAAAACTTCAAAAACCCTTTGCGCTGCTGCTAATCCGTTTTTAACGGCATAGGATGCCTTCGAAATAGATTTTGCAGGAGTCAGTATGTTGTAGGCTAGAGTAAGATAAACAATAAAAGCAGAGCCATCTAAGGTTTTATCGACTAAAACTAAGTTGCCACCATACCATAATAAAATAGCAATGGTTGTTATACCCATAAACTCACTCAAAGGAGAGGCTAGGTTGTTTTTATTTCCAATGCTGTTCGTTAGTTTTAATAATCGATTGATGGAATCATCAAATCTATTTTTAAAAGTGTTTTCAGCATTATAGCTTTTTACAACTTTTAAACCACTTAAACTTTCTTCTACAATAGAAATAAGTAATCCGCTTTCGTTTTGAGCGCTAAGTGATTTGGCTTTTAGGTTTTTACCAATTTTAGAAATAATAAATCCCGAAATGGGAATAAATATTAATACAAACAAAGTCAGCTTAGCGCTTAGGAAAAACATAGTTGCTAATGCAAATACAATTGTTAATGGTTCTTTTACAACCAGCTCTAATATGGAGAAAAACGAGTTTTGTACTTCGTTTACATCGCCCAGCATTCGGGCCATTACGTCTCCTTTTCGTTTTTCAGAATAATAAGAGATAGGTAATTCGATGATTTTGTCAAACATCGTTTTTCTTAAATCACGTAATACACCATTTTTAAGGTGCATGATGTGATAGGAAGCTAGGTAATTGAATAAGTTTTTGAGTAAAAAAGTGGTGATAACTAAAATAACCACTAGCAAAAGTGCAGATTGTGGTCCGCCTCCTTTTGATAATTCAGATATTTGATAGTACAAATAATCTTTACCAAAATTCGTTATCTCGCCAATTCCTTTATAAACCGGTGCTTTCTCTATAACTTTAGTTTTGCCAAAAAGAACTTCTAGCATTGGCAATAAAGTAAGCATGGAGATGGTGCTAAATAATGCGTACAAAATATTATAAATCACGTTCCAAACAATATGGGATTTATAAGGTTTTGTATATGGTAATAATTTAATTAAGTTTTTATCCATTTGTATAATTGCAAAGCTGCAAGGATTTTTTTTAAATCCAACAGCGTTATAAGTAGCGCTGTTGGGATTAGAAGTATTGTTTTAATTCAATTGCATCGAGGCAATGATGTTTTGTATTTTCTGATCAAGTATATCTTGTACTTCAATAAAATCTTCAACATTGTCAAGAGTTGTGTTAACACTGATGTAGAATTTTATTTTTGGTTCTGTTCCACTTGGTCTAGCACATATTTTTGAGCCATCCTCGGTGTAATAAATCAGTACATTCGATTTCGGAATTGTCATTTCAGACTCTGTTCCGTCTAGTAAATTTTTAGCAATCGAGGATTGATAATCTTCAACCATAATTACACGTTCGCCATTAATTTCTTTAAGTGGGTTTTCACGTAGGTCTACCATCATTTGGCTAATTTGTTGCAAGCCTTCCATTCCTTTTTTAGTAATAGAAACTAGGTGTTCTTTGTAAAAGCCATTGTCAATATACAGCTTGATTAACTCCTTGTAAACAGTGCTTCCGTTTGCTTTTGCCTGAGCTGCAATTTCACAAACTAGTAGGGTCGCCGCAACAGCATCCTTATCGCGTACTGCGTCTCCTACCATGTAACCAAAGCTTTCCTCACCACCTCCAATGAAGTCTAGTTCTGGAAAATCTTTAATCATTTTTGCAATCCATTTAAACCCTGTCAATCCAACTTTACATTCTACCCCATAATTAGTAGCTAATTCCATCATCATAGGAGTAGAGACGATCGTAGAACCCACAAATTGTTTTCCGTTGATTTTGCCCGCTTTTTTCCATTGTTCAAGCAAAAAGGCAGTCATCAAAACCATAGTTTGATTTCCGTTCAATAATGTCATTTTGCCATTATTATCTCGAACTGCTATTCCTAAACGATCACAATCAGGATCCGTTCCTACCACAATATCGGCATTTGTTCTTTCTGCTTGCGCAAGAGCCATTGTTAGTGCTTCTGGTTCCTCTGGATTAGGTGATTTTACCGTAGGGAAATCTCCGTTTGGCACCGCTTGCTCTGCAACAACTTGAAAATTTGTGTATCCCGCACGTTTAAATGTTTCAGGAATAATAGTTATTGATGTACCGTGTAGTGATGTGAATACAATATTCAAATCTTCTTTGGCAACCGTAAGTGTATTAAAACTTGCGTTTTCGATAGTCGATTTTATAAAAGCTTCATCAACTTCTGTATCAATATATTGAATCAAGTCCTCGTTCGCATCAAACTTGATTTGGTTGTAATTTAACTTTTCGATAACGGAAATAATTCCTTTGTCCTCTGGCGGAACAATTTGTCCGCCATCTTGCCAGTATACTTTGTATCCATTGTATTCTGGCGGATTATGTGATGCTGTAAGTACGATTCCGCATTGGCAACCTAAATATTTAAGAGCAAATGATAATTCTGGTGTGGGTCTTAGATCCGAAAATAAGTAGACTTGTATTCCATTGGCCGAGAAAACATCAGCAACAACCTTAGCTAATGATTTGCTATTATGACGACAATCAAACGCAATTACCGCTTTCAAAGGTTGGTTAGGGAACGAACTATGCAAATAATCACTCAGTCCTTGCGTACTTTTTCCTAGTGTATATTTATTGATGCGATTGTTTCCTACGCCCATGACACCGCGCATACCACCGGTTCCAAACTCTAGATTCTTATAAAAACTTTCCTCTAATTCTGTTGGAGAACCTGCAATTAAAGCCTTAACA
>CAXBGV010000020.1:0-16381 GCA_963975235.1 uncultured Flavobacterium sp.
AACACCCTATAAAAAAACATTTCAAATTGAATATCGTATTTTCACTGCGGCTGAAGAATTAGAATTAGAACCAGTGAAAATTATCGAATAATTTTAGTTTATGTAAAGCAACTGGTATTGCTTAGGTGTTATACCCTCATGTTTTTTGAATAAACGAATAAAGTAATTACTGTTATCAAATCCGGCCATATAACACACTTCATTTATTTGAATGGTCGGATTTTTTAATAGTTTCTTGGCGTGTCTAATTTTTTCTTGTATCACAAATTCTATTGGACTCATTCCGAGTTCTTTTTTAAAATAGCGGTAAAAGGAAGTGGTACTCATACAAGCTTTGTCACTCAGGTTTTTAAGGCTAATACTTTCTCTAATGTTTAATCGGATATAATCTAACACCTGTGTTATCGGAGAGTGTGGATCTGTGTGTAAACCATCTTCTATTGATTTGGCGGTTTGTGTCTGAATAATACGAATAAGTAATTCTTGCAACGTTAAATCTGCTAAGACATCTTTGGTAATAGAGGTACTCATGCATTCTTTGATAAGTTTATTTATCGTAGCGGCTAACTCTATATTATTGTAAAAATAATAATTCTGAAAATTTAAGTGCCAAAACTGCTTACTACCTTCCTTGGGATAACGCTCGTTTAAAAAGTCCAAGGTACTATTGATCTTTTGTTGATCAATGGCTAAAGCCAGACATTGCGTTGGATTTTTTTTTGATGCTTCAGGAAAATCGATTTTCATCTCGACATTCGATGGAATCATCACTGTTTCACCAGGAAGGTACTCGAAGCTAGGGTCATCAAAAAGGTGCATCACTTTTTTCCCCCTTAACATACTAGTCACAACCAATTCATTGAATTTTAGAGGTACTAAGGTAGAGGCTTCATAGGTTTCGAATAAATTTAATTCGCAATGATTTAAATTATAAACGGTCCTGTTTTCAACCAAAGTTTTCAAGGATTTTTCATTCGATAAAAGTGGCGGATTAATGAGGGTACGATTCATAATTTGATGATTGTTATAATCATAAACTTACTGAATATAAATGTACTAATGTGTGTAATTTTTGTTAAAACTAATAAAATTGAAAAAAAGTAATACAACCATTGCTATTAAATGTCATTCTGTTTTAGTGAAATAGAAGTGCTCATGCAGCAACTATTTTAAACCAATACATTTGAAGAGTATAAAATTAAGATTTAGTATAATGATACCGTCTAAAGTTATAAACCAAACAATTATTACTTGTTAAATAGGATTGACTTTTAAGTTCATATTTCAACTACTTGTTACAGCAGTAATGAAAACTTCTTTTACATCAATTGACTACTATTGTTGTGAAGTCAAGGATTCTGTTTTGCCTGTACTATTAACTAAAATAGGTCAATAAGTTTTTTTAAAGTATTTCCTCTACGTGTCTTTTAATATTCTCTGCTATTTTTTTCGTAGGAAGGTCATTATCATCATAACCAAAAGGTTCCTCGATCTCCTCAGCAATTAACTCTAAACTAGCTAACACATAAAAGATAAAAACAACCACGGGGATGACATAATATCCCAGATTGAAAACATAACCAAAAGGCAAAGTCATCACATAAAAAAATATAAATTTTTTCAAAAATACACTGTAGGAGTAGGGAATAGGAGTGTTTTTTATTCTCTCACAAGCACCACAAATATCTGTAAAGGATTGTAATTCACTGTTAATAATAATCAATTGATCACCTGTTATTTTTTTGCTTTCGTATAAGTCGTTTATTTTCAAAAACATCATTTTAGCCACTTGGTTTGGACGATGTGTATGTCGGTCTTCATTAATCGTTATTTCTTCTGATAATTGCTTTCCTGTTTCTTCGTTTTTCAAATGTTTATTTAAGATCGAAGCATAGCTCGGTATCATTTTTCTGAAAAAGGCTTGGTCTTTCTCTTCTTTTAAAATTGCATGCAGTTTGATGGCTAGATTTCTGCTATTATTTACTAATGCTCCCCACAATTTTCGTCCTTCCCACCATCTATCATAAGCCGTATTAGTTCTAAAAACAAGTAAAAGGGAGATGACAAACCCTAGCATGCCGTGCATTATCGATATGTTTTTTACATTACTGTCATCTGGTAAATGCCAATATTCAAGTTCTAAGTAAGCAACTACACCAGAATAAAAACCTATCATAATCATTAAGGGAAGCAATTTCCTGAAAGTGTCGGCTTTATGAAAACGAAAGATAAAAATTATCCACTCCTTGGGGTTGTATGAAATCATTGTAGGCAGTTGTTTTTACAAATTTATATTCTAAAATTGATTGAAGTCTCGTGATAAAAAAATCCTCATTCAAAATTACCAAAAGTAAAATGGAATGAGGATTAAATTGAATTAAAATTAAGGTCTTTATACTTAAAAAGTTAAATTACCAGCAAGTTCTCTTAAAGCGATCTCAGATAATTTTGCCTGATATTGTGCATTACTAAAGCGTACTTTGGCATTCACAAAGTTCAGTTGAGCGGTTCTAAATTCTAAGGTAGTAATAGTTCCAATACGAAATTTATCTAAAGTGATATCTAGATTTTGCTTAGCAATAGTCTCATTTGTTTCCTCTAGCTTAGTTAATTCTAAGTTGGTCAAATAGGTTTGATAAGCAGTAGTTAACTGTGTTTGCAGTGCTAAACTTTGCTGCTCTATTTGAGCTGCTGCAGTTTCAATTTGAATTTTAGCGATTTTTTCATTTCGATTTTGTGCATTACCGTCAAAAATATTTAAAGAGGCATTAAAACCGTAGTTTAGCCCTCTCGATGTCGATTGTGTAATAAATCCTAAACTCGATTGACTTTGTCCAAAATTATAACCTGTACTTACTCTTATAGTCGGATATCGTGCTGCTTTTACTTGTTTTAATTGGAGCTCAGATATTCGTTTGTTAATAATTTGAGCTTGTAGCATAGGATTTTGCTGATCAGCCAATGTCATTAATTCAGATAACTGTAATTGGTTGTCGATATTGATCGATGCTACAACAATAAAATCAGTGGAGACAGAACGAGCCAAAATTTCGTTAAGGGCAGTCTTCGTATTAGCGTATAATTCTTTTTGACGTAATAAATTTACCTTATCCGTATTCAAATCGACTTGGGCGTTCAAAACCTCTAATTTAGATGCCTTCCCAATAGAGAATCTGTTTTTGGCGAGATCAAGTCTTTGATTAGAGATAATCATCGTAGAGTCTAATGCGGCTAATTGTTGCTGTTGTTGTACTAAATTGAAATAAGTAGCATTTACATCACTTATTCTAGTTAAAATGGCCAGCTTTAGTTCGGCATCACCTAATTTCTGCAATTCTCTTAATTGTTCTTTTCGAGCAAACATTCGCAGTCCATCAAAAACAGTCCAGTCTAAAAGCACGCCGTAGGTTAAACTATTATTTTTGGCATTGCTTAAACTGTTTTCAGTGCCGTCTATTCGAGTTTGAGTCAAATTTTGTACGCTATTGTTATCAGTAACTGTAGCGGTGGCTCGAGGTAGCATTCCTGCATTTCCAGAGGATACATTTGCTTCATCTATTTTCAGATCGTTTTTGGCGATCTTGATATCATAGTTGTTTTCTAATGCAATCTTAACTGCATCTTCGATCGTCAATAGCTGCTGTGCATTAGCATTAAAGATTGACAGAGAAAATAGCACGAAATAGGTAGTAACTAGTTTAATTATTTTCATCTTATTTTGCTTCTTTTTCATATTCTTCAATGTGTTCAAATTCTGGATAATGCTTTTTAGTTCGCGACCACATAAAGTATAGTGCAGGAATAACAAAAAGGGTAAGTACTAATGAAAATATCGTTCCACCTACAATAACAACTCCCATTCCTATTCTACTGGTAGATGCTGCACCTAATGACATTGCGATAGGCAAGGCACCAAGGGAAATTGCTAAACTAGTCATTAAAATAGGTCTTAAACGCGCCTCTGATGCCTCAAGAATTGCTTCGAGTTTTGGTTTACCTTGTTCTCGTAATTGATTGGCAAATTCGACAATCAAAATTCCGTTTTTAGTAACCAAACCAATAAGCATTACAGTTCCAATTTGGCTAAAGATATTCCAAGTTTGGTTGAATAACCACAGCGAAAACAATGCTCCTGCCACAGCCATAGGTACTGTTAAGATAATTATGAATGGATCGATAAAGCTCTCAAATTGTGCAGCAAGGATTAAAAAGATAAGTAGTAAAGCTAATCCAAAAGCAAATGAAGTGTTGGAACTACTTTCTACAAAATCTCTTGACTCACCACCCAAATCAGTAGTAAATGTATCATCTAAAACTTTTTCTCTAATCTGTTCCATCGCTTCGATCCCGTCGCTTATACTTTTGCCTGGAGCAAGAGCTGCAGAAACGGTAGCTGACATGAATCTGTTGTTATGATAGAGTTGTGGTGGTTTACTTTGCTCCTCAGTGCTAACAATATTATCCATTTGAATCAATTCACCCTTATTATTTTTTACATACATCGATGTTAAATCCAATGGTTTGGAACGATCTTTTTGATCAAATTGTCCTATTACTTGATATTGCTTCCCTTTTTTCATGAAATAGCCAAAACGTTGCCCACTTAACGAAAGTTGTAAGGTTTGTGCAATGTCTATAACAGATACACCAAGGCTCTCGGCTTTTTCGCGATCGATAGAAACATTAATTTCTGGTTTGTTAAATTTCAAATTCACATCAGTCATGGCAAAAGTAGGATTGTTTGCTGCCTCTTCCATAAACTCAGGAATCTTTTGCTCTAACTTAGCAAAATTCTGTGTTTGTATGATGTATTGTATTGGTAGGCCACCACGTCTGTTTACAGCAATAGTAGGTTGCTCTGTTACAGAAGTTTTTGCATCAACATATCCTTTTGTCCACTTAGTAAGGTTATCGGCAATTTCATGCTGAGATAACGTTCTTTCACCAGCCTCTTTTAATGACAATCGCATAAAACCGCTGTTCACAGACGAAGATCCGAATCCTGGAGAAGTGATTGTTAGGGCTACTTTTTTCTCCGTAACAGAGTCTTCAACTAATTGTGATATTTCTTGCATGAAACGATCCATATATTCATAACTAGCACCCTCGGGAGCAGTCATTCGCAATACTAATGAACTTCGATCATCGTAAGGAGCTGTTTCCTTTTGAATTAAATTATAGAAAACATAAATTAGACCAAAACAAGCAATTAAAATTGGAAAACTGATCCATTTTTTTTTCATGAAACTACCCAATGAACTCGCATAACTTGCGTTTAATTTTTGAAAGTACGGTTCAGTGGCTATGTAAAATTTTGATTTTTTTTGTTCGCCGCCTTTCATCAAATAAGCGTTTAGCATTGGTGTTAATGTTAGAGATACAAAAGCCGAAATTAATACAGCTGCACCAATGACGACACCAAACTCTCGAAACAGTCGACCAACAAAACCTTCAAGAAAAATTACAGGTAAAAATACAGCTGCTAATGTTACTGAGATAGAAATAACGGCAAAAAATATTTCGTTTGATCCTTTTATTGCTGCTTCAATTGGCGTCATTCCTTCCTCGACTTTCTTAAAAATGTTTTCGGTTACAACAATACCATCGTCTACCACAAGTCCCGTAGCAAGTACAATTGCAAGTAAGGTTAATACATTTATCGAGAAACCAAAAAGCCACATGATAAAGAAAGTAGCGATTAACGATACTGGAATATCAATTAAAGGTCTAAAAGCGATTGCCCAGTCTCTAAAGAAAAGATATATAATTAAAATTACTAATAAAATGGAGATTCCCAAAGTCTCAGCAACTTCAAGAACTGATTTTTTCACAAAAATAGTATTGTCTAAAGCTATGTTTAATCTAATATCCTTTGGTAAATCTTTTTTTAAGTCCTCGTACTGCTCGTAAAACGCTTTAGAGATATCTAAATAATTAGCACCAGGACGCGGCACGATTGCAAGACCTACTAATGGTAAACCAGATTGACTTAATTTTGTTTCAATATTTTCGGGACCTAGTTCAGCTCTACCAATATCACTTAAACGTACTGTTTTGGCTCCATCTGTTCTGATAATGATGTTATTAAACTCCTCGGCTGTAGCGAGATTTCCAACCGTTTTTACTGTTAGCTCTGTGTTGTCACCAGTTAACTTTCCTGATGGTAACTCTACGTTTTGTTGGTTTAATGCTGCTCGAACCTCTGCAACCGTACAACCATATGCTGCTAGTTTGACGGGGTCAATCCACAAACGCATAGCGTACCTTTTTTGTCCCCATATTTGTACACCGCTGACTCCTGGGATCGTTTCTAAACGTTGCGAAATCACGTTTTCGGCATAATCACTCAATTCTAGTTGACTCCTTGTATCACTTTGAACGGTCATAGAAATAATAGCGTCACTATTAGCGTCAGCTTTAGAGACTACTGGAGGTGCATCTATATCTTGTGGTAAACTACGAATGGCTTGCGACACTTTGTCTCTTACATCATTTGATGCTTCTTCTAGATCTTTATCTAAATTGAATTCGACTGTAATACTGCTACTACCTTGTGCGCTAGAAGAAGTGATGTTACGAATTCCGTCTATAGAATTGATTGCTTTCTCAAGTGGTTCCGTAATTTGGGATTCGATAATATCAGCATTTGCTCCCGTATAATTGGTTCTAATAGATACTTGTGCAGGGTCAATTGAGGGAAACTCCCTAACACCAAGATAGGTATACCCGATGATACCAAACAAAACAATTGTCAAGTTCATTACAATTGTTAGTACAGGTCTTTTGATACTTAAAGTTGATAAACTCATTTTAGTTATTTAGTGATGAGATAATTAATATGTAAATAATTACTTGACGCTTACCTTAACGGGAGCCTCATTTTTAAGAGACATCACACCGCTAGTTATTACGGTATCTCCCGCTTTTAATCCAGACAGAATTAGTAAAGATGCATCAGTTCGTGTAGCTGTTTCTACCATTACTTCTTTGGCTTTGCCAAAATCAGAAATAAATACTTTTTTCCCGTTTTGAACCGGAATCACCGCTTGAGTAGGGACTACAATTGCATCTTTTATGACTGCGAGAGGAAGTTCTACATTTGCAAAAGTTCCTGGTAACAATTTCCCCTGCTTATTTTCTGCGATAGCGCGTACTTGCAGTGTTCTAGTCGCAACTTCTACAGCTGGCTCGATAGCATAAACTGTAGCAGTATATTGTTCAACAGATCCTGAAACGCTAAATTTTAAAATTGTATTTGTTTTTACCTGGTTGGCATATTTTTCTGGAATAGAAAAAGTGATTTTGAGTTTACCTGTATTAACTAAATTTGCCACTGGCATTGTTGGTGTGATATAAGTCCCTTTTGATATAGAACGCAAACCAATTTTTCCTGAAAAAGGAGCGCGAACGGCCGTTTTGGCAATTTGCGCTTTAATTAATTGGCTTTGTGCCTTTGTAGAGGCGTATTCTGCTCTAGCGACATCGTATTCTTCTTGACTTATGGCTTCTTTTTGTAGTAATAATTTAGCCCTGCGTTCATTTTCACTAGCTAAACTTTCACGAGTTCCAGCTTGGCTTAATTGTGCTCTTAGTTCGACATCGTTTACTTTAAAAAGTAATTGTCCTGCTGTAACTGAGCTGCCTTCTGCAAAATTAATGCTTTCTACAATCCCAGATACCTCTGATCGAATTTCTACTTGCTCATTGGCTTCGATCGAACCAGAAAGTGAAAGTGTATTATCAAAGGTTTCTGTTTTGACAACAATTCCGGTAACGTTCATTGCACTTTTTTTATCTGATTTTCCATTTGATCCTTCAGATTTACTATTGTTTGCAACTATGCGGTACGTTATAAAAGCACCAAAACCTAGGATTAACAAAGCGTAGACTACATGTTTTATTTTCATAATTAGGGGCTATAGAGAAATTGATTATTGTAATTTTATGTTAAAAAAGCAAACTTATGTATTCCAAAGTGTAAACATGTTACTCTTAGATTTTATTTAACAGTTGTACATACAACTATTTTAATGATATTAAAAAATGCTGCTTTTGTAATTTAAAGCAAATTTAATACTGAAAAACTACTAATGTGATAAAAATAGAAGCGTATAATGCATTGAGCAACTAACAGCTATTTGGGCATTAGACGTTAAAAAAATCTAAAGGTTTAATCTGTTGATAAAAAAAATTAACTAATGTAATTCCAAATATTTTTCTTTTTAGTCAATTCAATGTAAACAGCGCGCATTGTTGCATGTTCTGGTCGCTCCATCGAAATGTCATTTTGCAAAATTTTTAAAGCATGGTGTCTCGCTAGGGCTAAAATATCTTTGTCTTTGACAATATCGGCTATTTGTAAATTTAAAACGCCGCTTTGTTGAGTTCCCATCAAATTTCCAGGTCCTCGAAGCTTTAAATCGACCTCTGCAATTTCAAATCCGTCGTTGGTACTAACCATTGTTTCCATTCTTGTTTTACTGTCGGCGCTAAGTTTGTGGCTTGTCATTAGAATACAATAACTTTGATCAGCGCCACGACCCACACGACCGCGCAATTGGTGTAGTTGAGATAATCCAAAACGTTCGGCGCTCTCTATTATCATCACAGATGCGTTAGGAACATTTACACCTACTTCAATAACGGTTGTAGCAACCATAATGTTTGTTTTTCCATCAGAGAATCGTTTCATCTCAGCATCTTTTTCAGCAGGTTTCATTTTACCGTGCAAAATTGAAATAGCATATTGCGGTAGCGGAAAATCTCGCGATATACTTTCATATCCATCCATTAAATCCTTAAAATCCATTTTTTCTGATTCTTGAATTAATGGATATACAATATAAATTTGTCGTCCAATGGCAATTTCATCACGAATAAATTTCCAAACTTTTAAGCGGTTGCTGTCAAAACGATGTACCGTTTGTATGGGTTTCCTTCCGGGAGGTAATTCATCAATTACTGATATATCGAGATCACCATACAAACTCATTGCTAGCGTGCGAGGAATTGGAGTCGCGGTCATTACTAAAACATGAGGCGGAATCGTATTTTTTTTCCACAGCTTGGAACGCTGTTCTACCCCAAAACGGTGCTGCTCATCTATCACCGCTAGTCCTAAATTCTGAAATTTGACTTTGTCTTCTAATAAAGCATGTGTGCCGATTAGAATTTGTAAAGTTCCGTTTTCTAATTCCTCATGAAGTACTTTACGGGCTGCAGTTTTAGTTGATCCTGTTAGTATTTTGATGCTAATGTTTGACTTACTAGCTAACTCTGATAACCCAATGAAATGCTGATTTGCTAAAATTTCTGTAGGAGCCATTAAACAAGCCTGAAAACCGTTATCAATTGCCAACAAGATACTCATAAAAGCGACAATCGTTTTCCCAGAGCCTACGTCACCTTGCAACAAACGATTCATTTGGGCGTTGCTACCCATATCAATTCTAATTTCCTTGATTACTCTTTTTTGTGCGCCTGTTAGAGCAAAGGGCAAATGATTTTGATAAAAATCAGTGAAATAATCACCTACTTTAGAGAAAGGGTGTCCTTTTATTTTATGTTTCTGAATTTTGTTTTTCATTATCAGTTGCAACTGAATAAAAAACAATTCTTCAAATTTAAGGCGAAATTGAGCTTTTGCTAAAGCATCGGCACTTTTAGGAAAATGGATGTTGAATAAGGCGGCATTCTTAGGAATAAGTTTAAGTTCTTGTAATAAGTAGTCAGGAATAGTTTCGACAAATAAGGCTTGCGTTTCGATAAATAACTGCTGCATCATTTTATTAATACCTCGATTTGTAATACCTCGATTTGTCAAGGTTTCTGTAGAGGGATAAACTGCTTGCATAGCAGATCGAAGACTTTTTTCATGTTCGTTCCATAATTCAATCTCAGGATGAGCCATGTTATACATCCCGTTAAAAGAAGTGCATTTACCAAAAATGACAAGGACTTCATTTATTTTTAAAGATTCGCGAACCCATTTATGACCTTGAAACCAAACGAGCTCCATTTGTCCTGTATCGTCGACGAAAGTAGCTACAAGTCGTTTGCGACCTTTTCCAAACTCTACTGTCTTGATGTTTACTATTTTTCCAATAATTTGAACTTCGGCAACATTGTTCTGAATCTCATTAATTTTGTAATACCGGGTTCTATCAATGTATCTATTGGGATACAAATTTAATAAATCTCCATACTTATGAATTCCTAATTCTTTACGAAGTAAGGTACCTCTATTGGGACCAACGCCCTTTAAATATTCAATAGGTGTAAGTAAAAGATTGTTTGACATTTTAAATTAATTGCAATAAATTAGAGATTAATTTCAAAAAAACGAAGATAGTTTTTAAATAGGGAAATAGAAAATCTGTTCAGAACTCAATTTCGTAAAAAGTAAATTTAGTTGTCTAAACAATGTATAATAATTTTCATATTTGCAAAACAACTAAAAACAAAATAATGGTACTAGATTCTATTAAAAATCACGGGCTTTACGCCAATATTACGGAGCGATTGGCTGCAGGTTTTAATTTTATAAATTCGACCGACTTACTAACTATCGCAGAAGGAACATATGAAATCGATGGTAAAACAATTTTTGCTATTGTTCAAGAATATGACACAAAGGACGAAAAAGATTGTTTTCTTGAAGGACACAGGAAATATATCGATATTCAATACATGGTCGAAGGAACGGAACTAATGGGAATTACTCACAAAGGGGATCAAAAAGTTCTTTCGTTTGATGTAGCTAAAGATTATACTTTTTATGAGGGAGAAACCTCTTATGTAAAAGTTGGTGCGGGTATGTTTACATTGTTTTTTCCAGATGATTTGCACCGTCCTTGTATTAAGGTAGGAAACGCAACGAAGGTTAAAAAAGTGGTAGTTAAAGTTCAAGTTTAGGCGAATATTACATTTGCTGCTATCATTTTCTAGGGTTTCTTTGCATTGTGCTTAAATTATGAATATCATTGTAAAGACAATACCTTTGGTATACTTAAGAAAAAAATATATTTATGACAACTCATTTGGCTTTGTTACGAGGAATTAATGTATCCGGTCACAATATGATCAAAATGGATGCCTTACAAAAAATGCTTGAAAGTATGGGCTTTACTAAGGTAGTAACTTACATACAATCTGGAAACGTTTTTGTTACAACAGAGGAAGAAAATGCAGCAACTGTTGGTTTTAAGATTAAGCAAGAAATTTTTAAAGTTTTTGGTTATGATGTGCCTACGATTGTAATTGGTCAAAATGATTTAGAAAATTGTTTAGTCAAAAATCCTTTTTTGAAAGAAAAAGAGGTAGATCATAAAAAATTATATGTAGCCTTTGTATCTAAAGAGCTTCGTTCGGAAAACATAAACGACCTTAAAATTAGTCAGTTTAAACCTGACGAGGCGAGTATTGATAAAAATAAGATTTTTATCAAATACGCTGTGGGAGCGGGAAAAACAAGATTAGATCAAAAATATATTGAAAAAAAACTAAATCTAACTGCCACAATTAGGAACTGGAATACGGTAAGTCACCTGCTTAAAATGTATCAAGAAATGTAGAGTAGGTGATAGGTTGTAAAAATTTCCTGAGTTAGGTAAGTAGGTACGCGTGCTCATTTTTATTTTTTTTAGATATATTCTTACATATAAAAGAGTATTTTTAATTGGATATTTTTATATTTACGAACAAAAATAACGAAATAAAAATTTATTAGATGTTCAAATACAAACTCTTATCTCTTTTTGCACTTTTTTTTATGAATTTGCTTATTGCTCAAGCAGGAAATCCATCGGATTATTTATCAGCAACATTTCATAAGGAACGAAGACAAGCTTTTAGATCAAAAATGCCATCGAATAGCGTTGCTGTATTTTTTGGTAATCCAGTACGTAACAGAGCAAATGATGTCGATTATGTTTACCATCAAGATCCCGATTTTTATTATTTAACAGGTTACAAAGAACCAAATTGTGTTTTAGTACTTTTTTCGGAACTACAAAAAACTCCAGACGGAAAAACATACAATGAACTTATTTATGTTCAAGAAAAAAATCCAAATCAAGAACAATGGACTGGTATTCGATTGGGTGTTGATGGTGCCAAAAAAGAGCTAGGATTCGCCAATGCTTACAATGGTCAAGACTTTTTAAAGTCGGGAATTAATTTTAAAAGTTTTGGTACAGTTTTATTCAAAGCATTCAAAGAGGATAACGGAGAGTCTTCACGCAGAGATAAAGCTGATTTATACAAATTAATAGAATCGTTTAAAGTTCAAATTGGTTACGAAAGCAGTGTAGTATCTAAAATTACTTCAAATGGTATAGATGAAAGCAAAAAGAAAAGTGTAACTACAACTACAAAAGAAAATTTCGATAATTATTCTATTTCTGATTACATGGCTAGTTTACGCGAAATAAAAGGTAAGGAAGAACTGAAATTATTAACAAAAGCAGTTCGTATTTCGGCTATTGCTCAAAGAGAGGTGATGAAAGCTATGCACGTAGGAATGTCTGAAACTGAAATTCAAGGAATACATGAATTTGTCTACAAGAAATACGGTAGCGAGTTCGAGGGATATCCATCAATTGTTGGTGCAGGGAATAATGGGTGTATTTTACATTATATCGAAAACAGCAAAACTAAAGTAGAGAATGATTTGGTTTTAATGGACCTGGGTGCGGAGTATCATGGCTATACAGCTGATGTTACGCGTACGATTCCCGCTAATGGGAAGTTTAATGAACAACAAAAAATAATATATGATTTAGTGTATGAAGCACAAGAAGCCGGCATCGCAGGATCTAAAATCGGTACCACATTTGGCGCTTTAGATGGTTTGGCTCGACAAATTATTATTGAAGGGCTGGTCAAACTAGGAATAGCAAAATCTGAAATAGAGGCAAATAAATACTTCCCGCACGGCTTAGGGCATCATATAGGTTTAGATGTGCACGACCCAGGTAATTATAGTGCCTTAGAAAACAACATGGTCATTACGGTTGAACCCGGAATTTATATACCAATTGGTAGTGATTGTGATAAAAAATGGTGGGGAATAGCGGTACGAATAGAGGACGATATCTTGATAACACCTAATGGGCCTATCAATCTTTCGGCTGATGCGCCAAGAAAATGGCAAGATATAGAAGAATTAATGAAGGAAAAAAGTATTTTTTCAACCTTTACAGTGCCAATGCTAGAGTAATGTTATTTAGTTGTTTTTGACTTATTGTAAGACTCATTATTTGCTAAGCTGTTACTGTCTCATGTTTTACCCGGTACTATCTATGCACGAAATTCTTAAAGTTTCTATAAATAAGAGGAGCAGTTTAAGTTGTCAAATAGATTATGCTTTATTTTTACAAAATGACCAAATAGGGTTTGCTGTTGCTGGTAGAGAGTTAATAGAACAATTTGGATCAATATTTGTTTAAGTATAAAGGAACAAAAAAGAATTAAAAATGATTGAACCAAAAAAACACATTCAAGAAGAAGAACGACTGAAAATACTAGAATCCTATTCTATTTTAGATAGTTTGCCAGAGGCTGATTATGAAAATTTGACCTTGATAGCTTCTCAGATCTGTGAAACTCCCATCGCTCTAATTACTTTTATAGATCAAGATAGACAGTGGTTTAAATCGCATCCTGGTTTAAGTATTTCAGAAACGGCAAGAGACTATTCATTTTGTGGCCATGCAATAAATGATTCTAAAAACGTTTTTATTGTTCCAGACGCTCGAGCCGATATACGATTTCATGATAATCCCATTGTTACGGGACAGCCAAATGTTGTATTTTATGCAGGTATACCACTTAGAAACGAGGGAGGCCTTCCTTTAGGTACTATCTGTGTTATTGATCACAAACCAAGGGAATTGTCTAAAGAACAAATTATAGCTCTTAAGGCATTGTCAGAGCAAACCATGAAGTTATTGGAGCTTAGGTTTAATAAAAACGAATTAGAAAACGCGCTGTTGGATTTAGAGAAGAAAAACTTAGCGCTGGAACGTTTCGCTTATGTTGCCGCCCATGATTTAAAATCACCACTAGATAATATTAGTGGACTTACAGATTTATTTATAGATAGTTACCAAGAGGTGATTGACACAGAGGGAATCCAAATAGTATCTTTGATAAAAAGTTCGACTTTAAAACTAAAAGAATTGATAGATAGTCTGTTAGATTATAGTAAATCCAATGTGATGAACAAGCTGCAGGACAGTATTATTGATGTCGAATCATTACAAAAAGAAATTACTGCAATTTTTGTGTTCCAAGCGTCGTGCGTTATTTCATTTAAGTCAAATGTAAATCAGTTAGTTGCAAATAAACAGGCAATAGAGCAAATCTTGATCAATTTATTGACCAATGCAATAAAATATAGCGACAAAGAGAATATTGAAATCGAGATTGAAATTCTAGAACTTTCTGATAAGTACCAGTTTACTGTAACTGACAACGGACCTGGAATTTTGAAAGAGCATCAAGAAATTATTTTCGAAATATTTGAAGTTCTCTCATCAGTAGATCGTTTTGGAGTAAAAGGGAATGGGATTGGTTTAGCCACTGTAAAAAAAATGGTCGAAGCTTTAGGAGGAACAATTTCAGTAGCTTCTGAAATGGGAAATGGTACCACATTCACATTTACATTAGCACGTTAAAAATCTTTTAAAAGTTCGTTTTAAAATTTGACTGTTTTACTTTAAATAGGTAGTAAGTCACAATAATAAAATCCAAAATCATAAGCATCGGTCGTATCTGTATTGCAAACAGTGCTAGAACTTGTTGCGGCTGGTTTCTCGTACTTTCGGTACACAATTTCACCTTTTTCAAATAAAATAGGGGCAGAGAATAAAGGGCCATCATAAGTAAAAGTATGAAATTCTCCATTTTCACCGCAAACATCAACATTGGCAGGCAAATCATCGATAAAATCCTGATCAATTACACGTCCTACAAAGCTTTTATCGAGATAACGTTCATTCACGCAAACCACTATTGTTTTAAATCCTAAAGAAAGGAATTCTTGAATTAAACTTAAAGTTGGAATGTTCCAAAGCGGAAAACGTGCAGTGATATTCATTGCAGCTAATTTCTCTTCTCTATAACGACGTAAATCTTCAAGAAAAATATCTCCAAAAATAGATTGTGTTATTCCATTTTCTTTCAATTTAGTCAAAGCGGCATTCATCACGTTTTCGTAAACTT
Source organism: uncultured Flavobacterium sp. (assembly GCA_963975235.1). Classification (GTDB taxonomy): domain Bacteria; phylum Bacteroidota; class Bacteroidia; order Flavobacteriales; family Flavobacteriaceae; genus Flavobacterium. The sequence goes on from CAXBGV010000020.1 coordinate 15,226, forward strand.
CCATTGTAGGCATCTCAGGAATAGACAAGATCTCCAGCGGTAAACCCATACGGTCAGCTTGTTGCTGTAATAACTCTACGCGGACTCCATGCATAGATATGCGCTGGTGCTGGGAGCTTACACTCGTTAACAGACAACTGATTTCTATTTTCGGGTCTTGAAGAACTTTGTAAAGAGCCAAAGCTGAATCTTTGCCGCTACTCCAATTAAATAATGCTTTAGTTTTCACGCTTTAGATATTCTGTTTTATAGAGGTAAACATACAAAATATCTTCTATTTGTTAAGGAAAGAGTGTAACTTTGATGTTTTAATTTGCTGTTTATGAAATTTATCTTTCTTTTCTTGTGCTCATTCGCGGTTGCTCAACAAACAAAATTTGTAGATTTTAAATCTGTTTCAGGAAAAGTAATCTTAAATGCTAAAGAGAAATCTGTTTCAGGGCAAGCGAACTATTTCCTGGAAGTGCTTCAGCCTACAGATACCATTGCAATTGATGCCCAAAACATGAGCTTTTCAGTTGTAAAAATGAATGGTAAAGAAGTTCCTTTTATAAACACAGGAAAGCAAATTCAATTTATTGGTACATTTACCAAGGGCGAGAATAGTATTTATTTAGAGTACCACACACAGCCCAAACAAGCTTTATATTTTTTAGGATCAGAGGATACAAATGATGTACAAATCTGGACGCAAGGACAAGGTAGGTACACTAGCAATTGGTTCCCTAGTTTTGATGATGTAAATGAAAAACTGGTATTTAGTTTATCAATTTTATATGACTCCAACTATCAAGTTATTTCAAATGGTCAGTTAATTACTCAATCAACTGAAGGAGATAAAACATGGTGGCAATTTAATATGAGTCGTCCAATGAGTTCTTATTTACTAATGCTTGCGGTAGGAAAGTATCAAGTAACTAATGTACGATCTCGATCCGGTATACCTCTAGAGTTGTACATCGAGCAGCAAGATCAAGATAGATGGGAAGTGAGCTATCAGCATTCAGTTAAGATTTTTAATTTTATGGAGAGGCAAATAGGTGTAAAATACCCTTGGAGTATATACAAGCAAATACCTGTTCGTGATTTTTTGTATGCTGGTATGGAAAACACGTCTGCTACTATTTTTTCACGCAGATATATTGTCGATGAAATA
>CAXBGV010000021.1:0-16272 GCA_963975235.1 uncultured Flavobacterium sp.
TCGTCATGCGTTTCTAACTCGTTTGGCAAGATAAAATCGCGTTCGCAAAACGGTGCATGTTCTAAATGTTGACCTGACTCGTTTTTATAGCGTTTTGGAGTATAAAAAGGAGCAAACGACTCGACGTAAAACAAGCGATTATCCTCAGTATCAAACTGAATTTGGTAAATGATTCCACGTGGGATAATCAGGTAATCGCCGTATTCAAACGGGATATTCCCTAGCATAGTGCGTAGTTTCCCTTTTCCTTTATGGATGAAAATCATCTCATCAGCATCGGCATTTTTATAGAAATATTCGGTTAGTGATTTTCGTGGTGCTGCAAGTCCTATGGTACAGTCTTTATTGACTAACATGGGTTTGCGACTTTCTAAAAAATCATCGGCAGGTTTTAATTCAAATCCTTTTAATAATAAGGATTTAATGTTTTTTCCAATTGCAATTTTTGGCTCTACCGAATACGACTTTAGTATTTCTTTGACCTGAGTTGGTCTGTGTACGTGATATGATAATGACGCGTGGCCATGGAAACCTTCGGTACCAAACAGCTGTTCGTAGTAAAAACCACCATTGGGCTTTTCAAACTGTGTGTGTCTTTTTTGAGGGAATGTCCCTAGTTTATGATATAATGGCATGTTTTTTTTGTTTTAAGTGTAACTAAATTAAGCGAGATTGCTTTGAAATTTGCTATTCTAAATCAAAAAAAGATGACTTATTCAGGATTTCTCTTGATAAGGAATTGAAGATACTCTAGTAAACCTGCCCATTTTGTTTTCATTATAACAAATATCGGAATTATTATTGAAATAAATTAAATTTAAAACACAAATCCTACACTAAACCAAGTATAGCCTTTTGAATTTTCTGGAGACCAACTGTGTTTTATTTCGATAGGTCCTACTACCGTTTCTAAGCCATACCCTAATGCATATCCAGAATATTTAGGAATTGAAATCCAGTCTACAGAATTAAAAATATTAGTACCAATATTGGCAAAATTAGCAGTGAAATTTAAATGGTTCTTTTTTAAGATTTCGTAATCAAAATTCAATGTAGATTTGATATAACTGTTACCTGCTAAACTTAAAAAATCATACCCGTAAAAGTGTCTGAAATTATTAATGGTATTAAAACCGTAACCTCCTAAAACAAAGTTTAAATAAGGAACACTATCACTACCAAATGAAAAACCGCCCTCCGTCTCTACACGTATCGTTGCGTGTTTAAATACTTTGGCAGCAAGACCAAAATCAGCTTTGGCAATAGAAAAAGGATTAAAATTGTTGGTGTAATTTGACGATAATAAGTACGATTGTACATCTCCGGAGAAGAACCATCCTTTTGTTGGGAAGTACTTATTGTCTAACGAATCGTACTTTAAATACCCAAAAACACTCCCGTACTGGCTTTTCTCGATAAACTGATTTGAATTTTCGAGCGTTGGAGAGTTAATTCGTAGATCTTTGAACTCAATACCAGCACCCAGTAAAAATTTTTGCACAAATAACGACTGAAAATACAACTGATTGGTAAAATCTGAATAATCCATATTGATGGAATTCACGTTAGTATCTACAAAATTCAATCCGCTTAATTCCTTTGCTACATTGCGATTAAATTGATTGAACTGCGATTTAAAACCTAAACTGAGATTGTATCCATTCTCGACGTAGTAATCAAAATTATACCTAAAATTGTCTCCCAAAACAACATCAAGCGAGGCAATATCATTTTTAAATAATGTTTTCTTTCTTGTTAAGTTTACTAAAACGGCGCTCTTAAACAAACCGTCATAATGCAAACCAAATTTTAAATAGGTTTGGGTAGGGTTTTCAATCAAACTGATGTTAAGATTGTCCTTTCCGTTTACACTTTCGTCCAATGAATAATCTATTGCACTAAAATTTTGAGTTGCGTTTAGGTTATTTATCCCCTTTATTAATTGAGAGTATGCAATTTTTGTCCCTGGCTTAAAACGAAGTTTACCTGTTACATATTCCTTTGTGAAATTAGACAACGGGCCTAAATTAATCTTATCAATCTCCAAGCTATCAGCCTCTACTTTGAGTTTTGGCTTTTCATATCTATTTACTCCTTCTCCTAATGGCTTTAATTTTTCATAAACAGCAAAAGCAGCATCTTCTCCTTTTTTGATAATTTCTTTTCCTTTATCAAACGAGATAACTCCATAATCTCTTATGTCTGGTTTGACATAAATATCTGTTTTTTTAATATTCTCTTTCATTTTTTGAATGCTGTTGAGATTATTAATTTGTACCAGAATTTTTGTTGCGTCTTTTAGCGAATTCCTTTTTAGTAAATCATCTTGGACATCGACTCCAATAATAATATCCGCTCCCAGCATCCTTACTTCATTAATAGGATAATTATTAGTAACGCCACCATCAACAATTAGTCTTCCGTCTATTACGATAGGAGAAAAAAGTGACGGAAATGCAGAACTAGCAATTATAGCCTGAGCAAGATTCCCCTTCTTTAAAACCACTTGTTCTCCAGTTTCGATATCAGTTCCAATACATAAAAAAGGCGTTGGCAACTTTTGAAAATCTCTTTGATACCTTTCGCTTCTAGTTACACTACTAAGTAAATTAAAATTATACATTCCTTTAGACAAAGCCTCAGGAATACCCACTTTAAATTTATTGAATGGCAAGACGAGCGCATACAACTCATCGTTTCTTTTTTCGTAAAAATTTTTAGAGGACCTTGGGATAAAATCATTTATTAACTCATCAAAATTTGTCGATTGAAAAATAGAATCTATTTGAGCAGCATTGTATCCCGTCGCATAAAGCCCACCAATTACAGAGCCCATACTGGTACCACCAATATAGTCGATTTTCACACCTGCCTCCTCTATTACTTTTAAAACTCCTATGTGCGCGAACCCCTTGGCACCACCGCCACTTAAAACTAATCCTACCTTTGGCCTTTTTTGCTCTTGGGAGTAGGTAGTCCAGCAACTAAAGATAGCTAGTAGTAATAGGGTGGTGTTTTTCATAAATTGTTTTTAAAGTTTAAAAGAATAGCCTCTCTTAAAAATTTATTTCTCTTTTTTATTTTGGCAAAGCATTGTAAAAGTCGACAATTTTTTTGGCTTTAGACAATCCAATCACCTCTGTTATTTCTTTTTCGGATGCTAACTTCAATCTTTTAACACTTTTAAAATGTTGAATTAACGTTAACATGGTTTTCTCACCAATTCCAGGAATCGATTCTATTGATGAATTCAAAGCAGCTTTACTACGTTTATCGCGATGATGTGTAATCCCAAAACGGTGTGCTTCGTTACGCAATTGCTGAATTACTTTTAAGGTTTCGGATTTTTTATCCAAATAAAGCGGTACAGAATCACCCGGATAAAAAAGCTCTTCTAAACGCTTTGCAATTCCTATGATTGCTATTTTACCTCTTAACTCTAACGCATCTAAACTTTTTAAAGCAGATGAAAGCTGTCCTTTTCCACCATCGATAATAATTAAATTTGGCAACGGTTCTTTTTCATCTAAAAGACGCTTGTAACGTCTGTAAACTACCTCTTCCATAGAAGCAAAATCATCTGGGCCTTCGACTGTTTTTATATTAAAATGGCGGTAGTCTTTTTTACTGGGTTTTCCATCTTTAAAAACTACGCAAGCAGCAACTGGATTCGTCCCTTGAATATTCGAGTTATCAAAACACTCAATATGTCTCGGCTCTACATGCAATCGTAAATCTTTTTGCATTTGAGCCATAATTCGGTTTGTGTGTCTATCTGGATCTACAATTTGCAATTGTTTTAACTGTTCAATACGATAAAACTTAGCATTTCGAATAGACAAATCAAGAATTTGTTTTTTATCCCCAAGTTGTGGCACCGTAACTTTAATTTGTTCTCCTAGATCTACAGGAAAAGGAACGATGATTTCTCGAGATAACAATTGAAAACGCTCTCTTAATTCAATAATCGCCAGCTCTAGCAACTCGGCATCTGTTTCATCTAGTTTCTTCTTAATTTCCATGGTATGGGAACGAATAATCGAACCGTGAGAAATTTGTAAAAAATTTACATAAGCCGCACTTTCATCAGATACAATCGAGAACACATCAATATTGGTGATTTTAGGATTTATAATAGTCGAACGCGACTGATAATTTTCTAAAACTTCTATTTTTTCTTTAATTTTTTGTGCTTCTTCAAAGTGCATGTCCTGTGCTAATTCAATCATCACACGTTTAAAGTCTTTCATACTTTCCTTGAAGTTTCCCTTTAAAATTTCTCTAATCGCATCAACTTGCTTTTGATAATTCTCTAAGGTTTCGTGTCCTTCACAAGGTCCTTTACAGTTCCCAATGTGATACTCTAAACACACTTTAAATTTACCGCTGTTAATATTAGATCGGCTTAAATCAAAGTTGCACGTTCGTAAAGGATAGAGTTCTTTTATTAACTCCAGGATTGTATTAACCGTTTTGAAACTAGTATAAGGACCAAAATATTCTGATCCGTCTTTGACCATTCTGCGAGTGGCAAAGATTCGAGAAAAAGGCTCCTTTTTAATGCATAGCCAAGGGTAACTTTTATCGTCACGCAACAGCACATTATAGCGAGGCTGCAATGTTTTTATCAAATTATTCTCTAATAAAAGAGCGTCGGTTTCAGTAGGAACAACGATATGTTTGATAGTTACAATTTTCTTTACGAGCACATTTGTCTTTGCAGCATCATGAACTTTATTAAAATAAGAGGACACTCTTTTTTTAAGATTCTTGGCCTTGCCTACGTACAAAATTTTACCTTCTTTATCATAATACTGATAAACACCAGGTCCATCTGGTAACGTTTGAATTTGAAGTGCTAGAGTTGGGTTTTGCATTTTAGAACTATGTCACAAAGTCTTAGAGCTAATTTTAGCCCACATTTGCGACTGTATTTATTTGAGGTTATTAATTGAAATGATTTCAAATTTACGAATTCCAAATAATAATCTTTACATTTAGCCTTTTAATTCCTTATGAAGAACAACAAAGCCATTAGCATATTAGGGGAATCTATACTTCCTGGAGAAAGCAAAACCATCGACATGGAAATTGCAAAATTGCACAACACCGCCAAACTTAAAATTCCAATTATAGTATCTCGCTCCAAAATCGATGGGCCTACTGTGCTTTTCTCAGCAGGAATTCATGGTGACGAAGTTAATGGTGTAGAGATCGTTCGCCAGCTTATTTCCAAAAAAATCAACAAACCCACACGAGGGACTATTATTTGCATTCCCATCATAAATATGTTTGGTTTCATAAACATGTCGCGACAATTTCCTGACGGTCGTGATTTGAACCGTGTTTTTCCAGGATCTAAAAAAGGATCTCTAGCTGGTCGATTTGCCTACCACATCCTTACTGAAATTATGCCTCTGGTAGATTACGCTGTCGATTTTCATGCTGGAGGCGCTAGTCGTTTTAATGCTCCACAGATTCGCTTAGCACCAAATAGTTCTGAACTTAAGCAACTAGCAGATGTTTTTAATGCTCCATTTACGTTGTTCTCTAAAAATATTGCAGGGTCGTTTAGAAATGCAAGTCAGAAACTAAATGTAAAAATGCTGCTTTTTGAGGGAGGTAAATCTGCAGATATAAACGATTCAGTTGCAGATGCTGGAATTGCAGGCGCCAAACGCTTTTTATTACACTTAAATATGTTAGATGCTAGACATATTGTTGAGCAACCCGAAGAAGACACAATCTACATCGAAAAATCATCATGGATTAGAGCAAAGTGTTCTGGATTGCTACATGACAATAACACCATAGGTACCTTTGTAAAAAAAGGAACGGTACTCGCTACCATTACTGATCCGTTTGGTAAATTTGAGCATATTGTAAAAGCACCAAATGACGGTTATATTATCAATGCCAATCATTCTCCAATAGTCTATCAAGGAGATGCCATTTACCATATTTCAAAAACCATTTTAAATGGAAAATAACAAAAAAGAACTTCGGTACAAATACAAAGCACTTAGGCAATCCTTTTCGCAAAATACGATAGCAGAAATGAGCTTGTCTATTACCAATAATCTTATTCAATTGCCTATTTGGGACAAGACTTATTTTCATGTATTTCTACCCATCGAAGAACAAAAAGAGGTGGATACTGAATTAATCTTACACCTTCTTTCTGGCAAAGACAAAGAGATTCTAATTTCAAAATCGAATTTTGAAACCCGAGAGATGACTCATTTTTTACTTACTGATAATACCCGAATTGCAAAAAACAATTATAATATTCCAGAACCCGTTGACGGTATCGAAGTACCTGCAAAAAAAATAGAGGTCGTTTTTGTTCCTTTACTCGCTTATGACAAAAAAGGCAATCGAGTGGGTTATGGAAAAGGGTTTTATGATACATTTTTATCCGAATGCAAACCGGACGTAATTAAAATTGGACTTTCCTTCTTTGAACCCGAGGAATTAATTTCTGATATTTTTGAAGGCGATGTAAAACTCGATTATTGTGTAACACCGCAGATTAACCATCGCTTCTAAGTTTAATTTTTCTAAAAAATACAAAAGGCCTGTTTCTCAATTGAAACAGGCCTTCTGCATTAGATTATTTGTGACTTTATAAAGCTGTTTGATGAAATGCTCTTTTATTGAAAAATATCAATATTCCAACACCAGTCGAAATTGCCATATCCGCAACATTAAAAATGGCATTGAAAAATGTAAAATCTCTACCTCCCCATACTGGTAACCAACTTGGTAAATTACCGTGCCAAAAAGGAAAATAAAACATATCTACCACTTGGCCGTGAAACCATGTTCCGTAAGGTTGATCTGCAAATAAAGTTGCTAATTGTCCCTGACTTGAGTCAAAAATTACTCCATAAAAAACAGAATCGATGATGTTACCTAATGCTCCTGCAAAAATGAGTGCTATGGAAACAATTAAAAAATTAGAGCTTTTTTTACGTTCTGTGACATCCCAAAGCCAATAACCAATTCCGCCAATAGCGCAAAGTCGAAACAAGGTTAAGAACAACTTCCCATATTCGCCAGGAATTTTTGTACCCCATGCCATCCCTTCGTTCTCGATAAATAAGATTTTAAACCATCGAAATACTTCAACTTCTTCTCCTAATATAAAATTAGTTTTTACATATAACTTAGAAACTTGATCAACTAGTAAGATAATAAAGATGAGAAGGTACGCTTTTCGTAATGACATTTTTTAAATTTTAAGTGCGTAAAAGTACTAATTTTATCAAAAAAAACGCCCCTAATGGAGCGTTAATATTTATACAACAATTGGTTGTTATCTTTGCAAATTTTTTGCTTCGATACTCATCGTTGCATGAGGAACGATTTTTAACCTTTCTTTGCTTATCAATTTACCAGTTACTTTACAAAGCCCGTACGTTTTGTTTTCTACACGGAATAAAGCATTTTTTAGATCGCGAATAAACTTCTCTTGACGAATTGCCAATTGCGAGTTTGCTTCTTTAGACATCGTTTCGCTACCTTCTTCAAATGCTTTGAAAGTAGGAGACGTATCATCGGTCCCGTTATTCAAATCATTCATATAAGCGCTTTTTATTAAATCTAAATCAGATTGTGCTTTCTCTATTTTCTTTTGAATTATTTCTTTGAACTCACCTAAGTCAGCGTCAGAGTATCTTGTAGCTTCATCTACCATCTTTAATATTATTTTGAAATTAAAATCATTGTTTTTATGTCATCAAATTCAATTTCCGTACCATTATTTACCTCATCCATAAAAACCAATTCGCTGGTCAATGTTTCTGACTTAATATAGTCTTCGTTTTTAAGAATTGCTTGTTCTAAAAGCCCGTCTCTCTGTAATTGAACTTTAATTTTATCTGTAACTTCAAATCCAGAATCTTTACGGATATTCTGAATTCTGTTTACTAACTCTCTTGCAATCCCTTCTTGTTTCAATTCTTCTGAGATAGTGATATCAAGTGCAACCGTGATTCCGTTAGCATTTGCTACCAACCATCCCTCGATATCTTGTGATGTTATCTCTACATCTTCTATTGATAAAATTACGGTATTTCCTGCAATTACAATCTCTAGACTTCCTTCCTTATCTAATGCATTAATTTGATCCGCTGTAAAGGCTTGTATCTCTTTAGAAATCAGACCCATATCTTTTCCGAAACGGGGTCCAAGCGCCTTAAAATTCGGCTTAATTTGCTTCACTAAAACACCCGAAGCATCATCTAAAAGAACGATTTCTTTTACGTTTACCTCCGCCATTATCAGGTCAGAAACCGCCTCAATTTGTTGTCTTTGATCCTCGTCAAGTACTGGTATCATTACCTTTTGCAACGGTTGGCGTACCTTGATCATTTCCTTTTTTCTAAGCGATAAAACGAGTGAAGAGATCGTCTGCGCTTTCTGCATTTTACTCTCTAAGTTTTTATTAACATAGTTTTCAACCGAAATTGGGAACTGCGCCAAATGTACACTCTCAAATTTTTCTGATTGTGTCGCTATCGTTAAGTCTCTGTAAAGTTTATCCATAAAGAAAGGTGCGATAGGCGCTCCCAACTTACTTATCGTTAACAAACAGGTGTAAAGTGTTTGATAAGCTGCAATTTTGTCTTGTGCATACTCTCCTTTCCAGAATCGTCTTCTACATAAACGTACGTACCAGTTGCTCAAGTTTTCCTGAACAAATTCAGATATAGCACGCGTGGCTTTTGTAGGCTCGTAATCAGCATAAAAACCATCAACATCCTTAATTAATGTATTTAACTCAGAGATGATCCATTGATCAATTTCTGGTCTTTCGTTTACTGGAATCTCTACTTCTTCATATTTGAACCCATCAATATTAGCATACAAACTAAAGAAAGAATAGGTATTATAAAGTGTTCCAAAGAATTTACGACGTACCTCAGCAATTCCCTCTAAGTCAAACTTCAAGTTATCCCAAGGATTTGCATTAGAGATCATGTACCAGCGTGTTGCATCTGGACCATATTCTGACAATGTTTCAAATGGATCTGCGGCGTTTAGACATTTTTTGTCCGTTTTTATCTAACACTAAACCATTCGAAACTACATTTTTATAGGCTACTTTATCAAAAACTAAAGTACCAATAGCGTGTAAAGTATAAAACCACCCACGTGTTTGATCTACTCCCTCAGCAATAAAATTCGCTGGGAAATCTTTATTTTGATCTATTTTTTCTTTGTTTTCGAAAGGGTAATGCCATTGTGCATAAGGCATAGAACCAGAATCAAACCAAACGTCGATCAAATCAGCTTCACGCGTCATTGGTTTTCCTGACGGAGAAAGTAAGGTGATTTCGTCTACTACATTTTTATGCAGGTCGATAAGATCATAGTTGCTTTCGTCCATATTCCCGATTTCGAAACCTTTAAAAGGGTTTTCTTTTTGGAAACCAGCTGCAATAGATTTTTCTATTTCGTTGTATAGTTCTTCAACTGAACCAATCAATATTTCTTCTTGTTTGTCTTCAGTTCTCCAAATAGGCAACGGAATTCCCCAATATCTTGAACGTGATAAGTTCCAGTCGTTGGCATTTTTCAACCAGTTTCCAAAACGACCTTCTCCGGTTGCTTTTGGCTTCCAGTTGATGGTTTCATTCAATTCGAACATTCTATCTCTAACTTCTGTGATTTTTATAAACCATGAATCTAGCGGATAGTACAAAATAGGTTTGTCTGTTCTCCAACAATGTGGATAACTGTGAACATATTTCTCTACTTTAAATGCTTTATTTTCTTCTTTTAATTGAATTGCAATCTCTACGTCTACAGAGCGTTCTGGAGCTTGACCCTCGTCATAGTATTCGTTTTTAACATACTTGCCAGAATAATCACCTAAACCTTGGATGAATTTCCCCTGTAAATCTACTAACGGTACTGGAGTACCATCGGCATCCAAAACTAACATTGGTGGAATTTCTGGAGTAGCTTCTTTGGCTACTTTTGCATCATCTGCACCAAAAGTTGGAGATGTATGCACAATTCCTGTTCCGTCTTCGGTAGTTACAAAATCACCAGAAATTACTCTAAAAGCATTCTCCGGATTTTGATACGGCAATACCAATTGCATTAATTGCTCGTATTTGATTCCGACTAAGTCAGCACCTTTTGCTTCAGCGATAATTTGGTATGGTATCTTTTTATCTCCTGCTTTGAAATTCTCAAAATCAGCTGCATCTTCGCTAGCAAAAAATCCTTTACCGAATTGTTTACCTACTAAATTTTTAGCCAAGACCACATTTGTAGGTAGGAAAGTATATTGATTGAATGTTTTTACAACAGCGTAATCGATTTTTGGACCAACCGTCAAAGCCGTGTTTGAAGGCAATGTCCAAGGTGTTGTTGTCCAAGCCAAGATCAAGATTTCGCCTAATCCTTGCCAAGCAGCTGGTAAAGTTTCACTGATTGCCTTAAATTGTGCCACCACAGTTGTATCCGTAACATCACGGTAGCTTCCTGGTTGGTTTACTTCGTGAGATGATAATCCTGTTCCTGCTTTTGGAGAATATGGCTGGATTGTGTATCCTTTGTACATCAAATCTTTATTATAGATTTGTTTCAAAATCCACCAAACTGACTCCATATATTTGGGTTTGTAAGTCACATACGGATCTTCCATATCTACCCAATATCCCATTTTTTCAGTCAAATCATTCCATACATCCGTATAACGCATTACTGTTTTCTTACAGGCTTCGTTATATTCTTCGATAGAAATCTTTGTACCAATATCTTCTTTTGTAATTCCGAGTTCTTTCTCGGTTCCTAATTCTACAGGCAAACCATGTGTATCCCAACCCGCTTTACGCTTCACTTGGTACCCTTTTTGGGTTTTATATCTGCAAAAAATATCTTTAATAGCACGTGCCATTACGTGGTGAATACCTGGCAAACCATTTGCAGAAGGTGGCCCTTCAAAAAATACGAATGGCTCATTACCCTCACGGGTCGTTACACTTTTTTCAAATATGTTTTCTTTCTTCCAGAAATCAAGTACTTCTGACGCCACTGTAGGTAAGTCAAGTCCTTTGTATTCAGTAAATTTTGTGCTCATTTTATCCTTTTCTTTAATCGAAGTGCGAAAGTAATAAAATTATGTCGAAAGTCGAAAGTCGAAGGTCGAAAGTTGCTAAACGAACTACATTTGTTTGAAAGGTTATGATTGAATGTATTGCTCCTCTGGAGTAATAGTTTATCGTGGCTGTTGTTATAAATATATCGCTCCGATGGAGCGCACTAATAAAACACAGTTCGTTTTTATCTAGATACCAAGAAAACACTATTCATCATCTTCTAATTCAAGAAAATCATTAACTGGTTTGCCAAATAACAATGATAATTTCAAGGCCAATACCGTCGATGGAACAAATCGATTTTTTTCAATTGAATTTATAGTTTGTCTCGAGACTCCAATTTTTTCAGCCAATTGCTCTTGTGTAAGATCTAAAATGGCGCGTTCAATTTTTAATTTATTCTTCATTGTAGGCTTTTTTCAATCTTCTAAAAGTAATGATCTGAATAAATAGTAAGAATAAAAGTATTGAAAGATCCCCACTACCATTCATTGTGGGTGTTGATGAAAATACACACTCAAGTATAAAATGAATAAATGGTAAAATTAAATACACAATCACTGTCACTAGTCCCGCATAGTAATACGATTGCAAACGAATTTTTGACGTTAATTCGTCCTCAATTTTTTCTCTTGAAATCGAAACGATCAACATTCCAACAACCATAAAAGACAAAACTACTCTTTCAAATAATTCATGAAATTTTTCGTCAATAAAATAGTTTTTAAACGAGGTCACGATTAACAAAATCGTGACCTCGCAGATCACAAAACCAATAATTTTGAACTTATTATGAATTTGAAAATCGGTGAATTTGTTAACATTTCCAATTTCTTCAGGCATTTGCAATTTAGTTTTCATAAAGTCATTTAGTTAAAGTACACTTTCCTTAAAGAACAACAAACTTGATTAAAAGACAAATATACTTTACTTTATAACTTAAACCAAAAATTTCAAAAAAAATATTTTGAATGATCTCTATATTTTAATCTTATCAAAATATAGAGATCACTAACAATTACTTAAAACCTCCTGCATAGACTTCCTTCATGAATATTCTGTTTGAAAAAACGGGATTAACTTCAACTTTAGACCGATCTTCTTGGTAGAAAGTATCTCCGTAATAATCTTCAAATTCATACAAGATTTTATGTGGAATTTGACCATTATTCAAATTAGCAATCCCTCTGTAATCTTGGTACACTTTACGTTCAAACGAATTTCTCTGACCCTCTTCAAATTCAGTTTTTTCAGAAGAAACAATATTAAATTTTTCTTTATCGATAAAATAATGGTACTCTGTTTTTGGGATTACTCTATTTTTAGCGTTAACCGTTTTTTCGGTATAGCTTAAATGATAACAAAGCCTACCATCTGAAGTTTCGTCAGGCAACAACTCTAATTTATTCCATAAATCCAATCTGAAAGAAGTCAATAAATTAATTGGATCTAGATTATTGCTAATGTCCCAATAATCGGAATTACTTAACTTGGCCCATTTATCACCCACACTTTTGTCTTGAAAACTCCAAGCTTCTGGACCGTTTATTATTTCGTAATAATTGTTAGGCATTTTTTTTCGAAGCAAATAATTGGTTGCTGTTGCCCACTTTTCTTCTGATTGTGGCACATTGCTCTCGTCAAAATTCAAAGAAGACAACAAATGAATTTTTTCAATATTTTTTATGGCTTGGCTTCCGCCGAAACTAGCCACAATTTTACCTAATATTTCGGCATTATTTTGAAATGAAATTGAATCCAGAATGTTATTTCTACGCTCTCTAATCAAGTTCATGAATTTAGTTCTTTCAATTTTTTCTTGTTCCCAATCAACTTCTTGTCTCTCAATTTTCTCAAAAAAAGCTATTCTGGCATCTTGCTTTTCTTCTTCAATTTTAAAACCTAATTTCTTTAATTCAACAAAACGATTCGTATGCATTCTAATAACGTTTGTTGCAAAATTAGCTTTGTTTACACGATCAATAATATCTGTACCTCTTGAAGTTTGCTTGTCATTTTTGACTAGAACATCAGCATAGTAAAGTGCTTTTTCTTTGTTTTCTAAAAGCAAATAGGCATAGGCGAGATTATTAGCTACTATAAAACGAATATTTTCATTTTCGTCAGACTGCGGGTACTTAGTCAATACTGCTTCCAAATAAGTTAAATGGGGCAAAAGTGCCTTTGCATCAAAACCATTTTCAACAGTGACTTTTTCTATTTGTTTGGTTAATTCATTTTCAAAAGCAAGCATTTTTGAATATTCAGAATGCTCTTTTGATGTCATAAACTCAAACTTTTCTTTTGTTTCCGTGCGACCATAAGCCAGCTTGTAATTTAGTAAACTCTGAATGCGATTCATCGATGATTCTAATACGTTCTCAATACCAAAATTTTCATTTGCATCGGCATCTCTTATTCGTCTGTCTGCTTCCTCCATTGCCTTGCTAACTTGCTGTTTTTGCAAATTACCTGGTAGTTTATCAATTTCGGAGTTCTTAAAATCTTCTGAAAAAATAATTTTATCTAGACACTTGACCTGAACGTTGATTTTAACCTCATATCGCGCATATACACCATATTTCCAAAGTTTCGTTTCCTTATCATACGTACTATCAGCCTGAGTTTTAGTGTAAACAGGAAGGGGAATTGTAACATAAATTTTCAACTTGCCATCCGGTTGTTTAATATAACCGTCAATATTAAAAAACTTCTTTTTAAATTTAATCTCCTCTGCCCTTAGCGCGTCATCTACTTGATAAAAAGTAGCTTGCGTCAATACATTATCTAAACAAGGATATTGCGAATAGGCAATTGCAGGAACGTAAAATTTCTTTTTCTTGAAATTCACTTTCTCTTGGGCTTGAACTACTGAATGTCCAACAAAGAATAATAATAATAGTAGTAGTGTTTTTTTCATAGTCATAAAAAAAAGCCATCAAAATTTATATCCTGATGGCTTTGTCTATTTAAAGGTTGCTTATTTTTTATTGAAAATTTGAATAGAATTATCTAACACGTAAAAAATATTTTGTGTAGCAGGATCTATTTCATAAATAGGTTTAATATTTTTAAATATAATTTTATCTACTTCAACACCATCTGATTTTCTTACTTTAACAAGTACTTTTTCGCCTGTTTCAGCTTTAGCAAATATATACGAGTAATCTCTGTTTTGCTTCATAGCCTTGAAACGAGAGTTGAATTTTTGTGTAACCAACTTCATTGCACTCGCACTTGCAGCAAGACCAGCCGAAGTTGCCATTTTACTCTTGTTTTCTTCTCTAACAATAGTACTTGACATATTTCCATTTGCATCTCTGTAAGTCATTGTTATTTCTCCACCTTGAAATGCTGTAATCGCCGAGGCAGCTCCTGCAACTTGAGTCGCTGCAATAGAAACGCCTTTTAAAAGTCTTCTACCTGTTTCTCCTGGTTGTTTGTATACATTATGGTATTTAACAGTTCCGTCTAGCGCCACTCCCATAACTTCAACTGGACCTGATATTGCTACTCCCCAAGGGAAATTCTCGATACTGTTTAAATCTTTTTCATTCTTAACATTAACCTTAGCAAATGGCTCTGGTTTATCATCTATACTAGGATCGAATTTATACAACTCTTCGTCATTATATACCAAATATGAATTCGAAGCTTCATCATAAGTAGGTAAAACTGGTCTTTTGTCATTAAACTTGATATTACGTTTCCATAATTTCACTCCAGACTTGTAATCTACCATGTTACCATATGTTCCCGTAAGGTACAGTACTTTTTCTCCCACTTTTCCTAAATAATAAATGGGATCCTCCTTATCGTCGGCAATTTCAATAAATTTTTTCCAAATTTTTTGACCTTCTTTGTCAATTAACATCATTTCATTTTCTGCAACATATAAAAAGTCTTGCTCGATAGGAATTACTCTTTTCAAACCGTCTCCTCTTGCATCTTTTTTCCAGATTTTCTCTCCTGTTTTTAAATCAAAGAAGTTAAAACCTCCATAATGAGCAATCAATAATTTAGTCCCCCAATCCTCTAGGTAAACTACTTTTTTTGTTTTTATCGATTCCTTCCAAATACTTTGACCATTATCAGTGCTCAAAACATTTAAATACTCTTTTGAAGACAAAAATCCTTTACTGTTTACAACAACAATATTTTTATCGTTTTGGGTTGGAAAAAACTTTGTATATTCTTCCTCTGCCTTCCAATTCAAATTTCCTTTTTCTCTATTGAAAGAATATAATTTACCAAATAGCAAATAATAAATTGTTGGTCCATTTACTCTTGCAATGTTGGTAACATTACCACCATTAAACAACAATGAAAAACTCAATAATGATTTTGCTTTATCAACAACTGTTTGCCATTTTAGATTTCCAGTTTTCAAATCAACTAAAGCAATAGTCATGTCTGCACCACTTTTTAATGTAAGTAAATATTCATCTGTTTCTGGAAGAAAATCAGATTGCGTAACCCAAAAAGATTCTTTTGATGAGTTGTACGCTAATTTTCCTGTATCCGTATTGATGATTAAAAACTTAGAATTAATGTAAGCCTCAACATAAGGACTTCCTGCCACGCTTGTTAGATCACTTTTGTCTTTAAAGATAGTCCCGAACTCAGGATCCTTCAAAATATCTGCTGCAGTCGTTTTTCCAAAATCTTCAGTGGTCAAAGTCCAAATTACTTTTTTTGTATCTGGATCTACTCCTTTAATAGTACCGCCCTCTTTAAAAACGATTACTCCTGTAATTTCATTTTGTACTAAATCTTGAACGTTAGATTCTGTTTTAATTATTTCATCATAACTTCTTTGGGCAAAACCCGAAAAACTGATTACTAATAGCAACAGAATTGAAAGTGTAATTTTCTTCATAAATGATTTTTAATATATAGAGTTAAAATTTATTCAATATTGTGGTTTTTTATCATTTCTAAAAAAGATTGTTATAGTTTTTAAGAATAATAAAATGCAAATATAGTAAAACAGATAAGTATTTTAAGTTAATTTTAACTAAAAACTTCCTTCAAAACATCGAGTGACTTGGGTTTCCTGAAACCATCGAGATGGTAACTATAATAATCAATTAAAATCTTTAATAGTAGCTGCCTTTCGATGATGTGAAATACTTTTTGGTCGTTATCTAGTTTT